>CAZPEJ010000225.1:0-7987 GCA_964585465.1 uncultured Ardenticatenaceae bacterium | reverse complement strand
ATGCCATTTATATTGACCCGGATAGTGGTACGGCGGCCAAATGTCACTATTGCGCGCATCGGACTGATATTGGTTTGGAGCCAGCCTGTGTGGTGGTGTGCCCGGAACATGCCATTATTGCCGGGGATATGAATGACCCGCGCAGTGAAATCAGCCAGGTGTTGGCCCGGCAGGATGTGACGGTGCGTAAACCGGAGCAAGGAACAGCCCCCAAGCTATTTTATATTGATGGGAACGAGGTGGTGTTGCACCCAACGGCCGTTGAGCGTACCCCTCAAACCTTTATGTGGGCAGACGTGATTCCTTTGCACCCCGCTTCCACCAGCCAGAACCCTGCCCACGCCGGGCCTCAAACCATTGCCCACCACACCAATGGCACACCCTTGCGCGCGCCGCAGCCACAAGGCCACCCCTGGAACGGGCCAATTCAGTTTGGCTCAACAGTTGCCGAACATATGGTGCAGGTGGGCTACAATGCCCAACACCACATTCCCTGGCATTGGCCGGTGCCTGCTTATCTGGTGACGAAGGGGATTGGCAGCGGTATTTTTCTGCTGCTTTCGCTGGCTGCTCTGTTACCGGCGTTTCCCACGGGCGGTCAGGTGGGTTTGACCTACTGTGTGATGGGGTTTCTGGCCTTGTTGTTTCTGGGGCTTACCACCGGGTTGCTGGTGTATGATTTGGAACACCCGGAACGTTTTTTTTACATTTTGCGTCGGCCGCAGTGGAAAAGCTGGTTGACGCGCGGGGCGGTGTTGTTGATAGGTCTGAGCCTGATGGGTGGCCTCTGGTGGGTGCTGGAAGTGGCAGCTTATCTGGGATGGGGGGTAGAGGTGGCTGGGATTCGGCCGTTTTTTGCCATGTTTATCTTACCATTTGCGGGAGGGGTGGCGTTGTATACCGCTTTTTTGTTTGCCCAGGCAGAGGGGCGGGATTTGTGGCAAAGTCCCTTGTTACCGTTTCATCTGGTTGTGCAGGCGTTGATGGCGGGAGCGGCCGTTTTTGCCCTGGCTGACCTCTTTTTTCACATGCACAATGCGTTTCACCCCCTGATGCGTTATACCTTTATTTTTGCGCTGGTAGTAGACCTGTTTCTTATTTTGGGGGGTGAGTTTGCGATTCCCCATGCCAGTGAGGTGGCAGCTAAAGCGGCGTATGAGATAAAAAACGGCCGTTATCGGTACTATTTCTGGTTGGGTGTCATCCTGGTGGGGCATGTCATTCCGCTGGGACTGGTCTGGGGCTGGTTGCCTGTGACGTGGTTTATATCGGCCGTTTCTGCGCTGGTGGGGTTGTACCTGTACGAGTACCTCTTCGTCATGGCCCCCCAGGAGATTCCAAACAGTTAACAAACGAACGATTTGCACGCATGATATTTGCAAAATCAAAATGGGGTGTGGGTAAACAATTGGTTGATTTTACCCGCGAAAATCCGCTAAACCCGCAAAATCCGCGTTCTATTCAAATCTGTAAGTCAAACGAGTTTATATGACAGAAAAAGGTGGCATTCTCCAACTACTGACAACAATGCTTAAAGTGGGAACATCGGCAGAGCGAAAACGGCCGAATCCCACCACCATCACCAACGTAGCGGGCCAAGACCTGCCCGACTTTGCTGATGTGCCTCCCGAACAGGTACACCCATTAACTGTGCGGCAGGAAGACGGCCGTTTAGCCCAATATCCACCCCCCAGTCAGTGGGACGATTGGGTTGAGTGGGATGGCAAACAGTGGCCGCGCCGTGTCGCCCGCCGTTACATGCTCATCCCCACCACCTGTTTTAATTGTGAAAGTGCCTGTGGGCTGCTGGCCTATGTAGACAAAACCACCCTGGAAATTAAAAAGTTTGAGGGCAACCCCACCCACCCAGGTAGTCGCGGGCGCAACTGCGCCAAAGGCCCCGCTACCCACAACCAAACCTACGACCCGGAGCGTATCTTATACCCCCTTAAACGGGTGGGGGCACGCGGCGAAGGGAAGTGGAAACGTATTTCCTGGGAGCAAGCCCTGGACGAAATTGCGGCCAAAATGCGCCAAAGTCGGGAACAGCGGCGGGATGGCCTGGTGTATCATGTGGGGCGACCTGGTGAAGATGGGTACACCAATCGTTGCATCCAGGCCTGGGGGGTAGACGGACACAACAGCCACACCAACATCTGTTCGGCCGGGGCGCGGGCGGGTTACACCTTTTGGAGTGGGTTCGACCGCCCCAGCCCCGATTACGCCCATGCCCGTGTTATTTTGCTCATTTCCAGCCACCTGGAAACGGGGCACTACTTTAACCCCCACGCCCAACGTATCATCGAAGGCAAGATGGCCGGGGCCAAACTCATCACCCTGGACCCACGCCTGAGCAATACCGCCAGCCTGAGTGATTTATGGCTGCCCACCTGGCCCGGCAGCGAACAGACGGTTTTGCTGGCTGTGGCAAATTATTTGATTCAAAACAACCTGTATGACCAGGAGTTTGTGCGGCGGTGGGTGAACTGGGAAGAAACGTTGCAAGCAGTTCGGGAAGGAAAGCTGGAAATTGGAGAGGATTCATTAAAAAACCAGATAGTTTCGTGCCCATCACTCACTTTTGAGCAATTTGACCAGGTGTTAAAGTGCCTCTACCGTGATTTCACCTTTGAACGGGCGGCGGCAGAATCCCAGGTGCCAGTGGAGCGAATCCGCGAAATGTCCCAATGGGTGGCAGCGTGTGATGGCAAACTGGCGGCGCATACCTGGCGCAGTGCCAGTGTGGGAAATTTGGGTGGTTGGCAGGTGGCGCGGTGTCTCTTTTTCCTGAATGTGTTGACAGGGAGTGTGGGGATACCGGGGGGGACATCGGGCAATGAGTGGAATAAATTCGTGCCCAAACCATTTAAGTCGCCACCCGCTTTTAATGCCTGGAACCGTTTGCATTTACCCGATGAGTGGCCGCTGGCGCATTATGAGATGAGTTTTATCTTGCCGCATATGCTGGAGGAGGGGCGGGGTACGATTGATGTGTATTTTACTCGTGTTTATAACCCGATGTGGATTAACCCTGACGGGTTTATGTGGCTGAAGGTGTTGCGGGATGAGGAGAAAATCAAATGTCATGTTGCTCTTACACCCACCTGGAATGAGTCGGCCTGGTTTGCGGATTATGTGTTGCCGATGGGTCATGGGGGGGAACGGCATGATTTGATGAGCCAGGAAACGCACGCCGGGCAGTGGATTTCTTTCCGTCAGCCGGTGCGCCGGGTGGCGATGGAAAAGTTGGGACGGCCGGTGCGTTTTACTTATGAGGCGAACCCTGGGGAGGTGTGGGAGGAGAACGAACTGTGGATTGAACTGTCGGCGCGGATGGATGCGGATGGGGCGTTGGGGATTCGGCCGTTTTTTGAAAGCCCCTATCGTCCTGGCGAAATTATCACGGTGGAGGAGTATTATCGCTGGATTTTTGAGAACAGCGTGCCGGGTTTGCCCGATGCCGCTGCCAAAGAAGGGTTGACTCCCTTACAATTTATGCGGAAATATGGCTGTTTTGAGGTGAAACGGGAAAATTACGCCCCTTATGAAAAAGAAGTTGCCGCCTATTCGCCCTCTTCACCTGATTCGGCCTTAACAGTTGATGCGGCGGCCCGTGTTTCTCGCCAGAACCAGGTGGTGGGTGTTTTGGTAGATGGGGTTGCCAGGGTGGGTTTTGAAACCCCCAGCCGCAAACTGGAGTTTTTTAGCCCCACGTTGCACCAGTGGGGTTGGGCAGAACGGGATTACACTATTCCCTGGCCGATTCGCAGCCATGTCCACCCCGATTTTATCAACCGGGCGAATGGGGAGATGATTTTGTTGCCCAATTTCCGCCTGCCCACGCTGATTCATACCCGCAGTGCCAACGCCAAATGGTTGTATGAAATTAGCCATAAAAACCCGGTGTGGATGCACCCTTCCGACGCGCAACGGCTGGGGGTGGTAACTGGGGATTTGATTCGGGTGGAAACGGAGATTGGGTATTTTATTGATAGGGTGTGGGTGACGGAAGGTATTAAACCAGGGGTGTTGGCGATGAGCCATCACCTGGGGCGGTGGCGATTGCAGGAGGGGGTGGGGGGGAACCCTGGTATGTCGAACCTGGCTCAGTTGCAAGAAAATGAACATGGGGAACATAAACTAAACATCTTGCATGGAGCCAGACCCTGGCATACATTTGACCCCGATACGGAACGGGTGTGGTGGCAGGATGTGGGAGTGCATCAAAATTTGACTCATGCGGTACACCCAGACCCGATTAGTGGGGCGCATTGTTGGTTGCAAAAGGCGGTGAATGTGCGAAAGGCGGGGGCGAATGAACCGTATGGGGAGGTGTGGGTAGATACCAAAAAATCTATGGCTGTGTATCGGGAGTGGGTTGTTATGACTCGGCCAGCCTGGGAGTATAGCCCTGATGGAAATAGACGGCCGTTGTGGTTAAAACGACCCCTTAAACCCCAGTTGGCGGCCTATCAATTACCAGTCCGGTAACAAGGAGTAAATACAATGTTGCTGAAATACTTTTATGACTCTTATTTAGCCCATGCCTCTTATTTTGTGGGGTGCCAGCGCACCGGAGAGGCGGTGGTGATTGATGCTGGACGAGATATTACCCCTTATTTGGAAACGGCCGTTAAAGAAGGGATGAAAATTGTGGGAGCGGCCGATACCCACATTCATGCGGATTATGTTTCTGGGGCGCGTGAACTGGCCGACCGTGTGGGGGCTACGCTGTATGTGTCGGATGAAGGGGATGAAAATTGGAAATATGAGTATGTTGGTGGGTATCAACACCGGCTGTTGAAGGATGGTGATACTTTTGCAGTGGGCAAAGTGGAGTTGAAAGTGATGTATACCCCAGGACATACGCCAGAACATATCTGTTTTGTTTTGACGGATCGGGGTGGTGGGGCGGATCGGCCGATGGGTGTTTTTAGTGGGGATTTTGTTTTTGTGGGTTCCATTGGCCGGCCCGATTTGTTGGAGAAGGCGGCGGGTGTGAAGGGAACGGCCGTTCCTGGGGCTTATCAGGTGTATGACTCGTTGCAAAAATTCAAACAGTTACCGGACTATTTGCAACTGTGGCCGGCTCATGGGGCGGGCAGTGCCTGTGGCAAGGGGTTGGGGTCTGTCCCTTCTAGCACGGTGGGGTATGAAAAGTTGTTTAACCCCATGTTACAAATTGAACAGGCCAGCGAGTTTGTGGAGTCGCTGCTGGATGGGCAGCCAGAAGCCCCGCGTTACTTTGCGGTGATGAAGCGGGTCAATAAGGTGGGGCCAAGGGTGTTGGGAGGGTATCAGCCGTTACCCAAACAAACGGCCGATTTGTTGACCAGTTTGCTGGCTGATGGGCATCAGGTGGTAGATTTGCGGGCAGGCAAAAAGTTTGCTGCGGCTCATGTGCCGGGCACCTTAAATATCCCGTTTGGCAATTTGGGGGAGTGGGCAGGCTGGATGGTGGATTATAAATGGCCGTTATACTTGATTGCCACTGCGGATGAAGTGGAAACCGCCTGGAAAATTTTGACAAAAGTTGGCATAGACGACATAGCTGGTTACTTTGAAACATCAGAAGTGGCTGCGGCCGGGCTGATGAACGAATCGTACCGGGAAGTGCCGGCGGCAGAAATCGCGGAAAAGATGTTGCGTGGTGAGGTTGTGACCATTGATGTCCGCGCTCAAACTGAATGGGATGAAGGGCATATTCCCGGAGCGCGGCACATCATGTTGGGCTACCTGGATCAACATGTGGTGGAGTTTGTGAAGAGTAAACCCATTGTGTTGCAGTGCCGCTCTGGCAACCGGTCGGCTATGGCGGCCAGCCTGCTGCAAGCCAGAGGCATTAAGAACGTGGTCAACCTGGCTGGTGGGATTCGGGATTGGGTGGCTGCGGGGCTACCTGTGGAGTAACAGCTATCGGTCACAACCCTGTGTTAGACCCATGCAATTTGGCTTTGGCGCGAAGCCACACCTATCGTTTATTATCTCAACTTTATCTGGGGGGAGTAACGGCCGAATTACTCCCCACTTTACAAACCCTTCCTCCTCTGGCGAAGCACTTGCCAACCGATTTAGAGATAGCTTCCTCTGAACACCTATCCCTTTTTACCTTTCAACTGTTCCCTTATGAGAGCTTTTTCCTGGATGGTAGCGGTTTGTTGGGTGGGTTGGTGACGGATAGAGTTTGGCAAAGTTATCGTTACAGTGGTTATTTGCCATCCAGCCATGACACGAACCCGGATCACCTGGGGCACGAGTTAGATTTTTTGGCTTTTTTGTGTGCTGCCGAGGCAGAGGCGTGGGAGGATGGTAAAACGGCCGTTGCCCACCAGTTACAACAGCGACAAAACCACTTTTTGCAAACCCATCTGTTGCGCTGGCTGCCACCAGTTCTGGTTGCTGTTGATCGCCACTCCTTTCCTTTTTATCAGGCATTAGCCGGATTAACGGCCGAACTGATAACCCACCACCAGCAAAATTTACCCCCGGCTCAATCCGATGATGGGTTCCGTTTGCCGCCCCGCCCCTTGTTGGGGGATGAAAAGACCCGCCTGGCGGACATCACACATTATTTGCTCACCCCGCCGGATAGTGGCTGGTTTCTCAGCCGGGCGGCGATAGGCCAACTGGCACAACAGCTAAAATTGCCGCGTGGTTTTGGTAGCCGACAAGATATGTTGTTGAATTTGTTTCAAACGGCAGCGCAGTATGAAGCAGTTCCGGCTCTGTTGGGGGGATTGATGAAGCTAATGACTCAATGGCAGCGGGTTTATGGGCAGTTGGCGGAGCAGGGATTGGAAACGGCCGTTTGGCAGCAACAACTCACCCAAACGGCCTACTGGTTACAACAGATGAACCAACAACTGGAGGAGCTATTTTGAAAGATTCTACCCCCCATTCACCTGAAGGAGCCGCCTCCCAGGAGCCGGTGTGGACATTTCGTGGTTATCAAATGCGCCCGGCCGAATTTAACACCGCCATTGTGCATTATTACCGTGCCGAAGTGCAACGCGCCAATGTGTGGCGTACTCGTCTGGATACAACCACGAATTGGGCGGTGGTGACGGCCGGGGCAGCCATCTCCTTTGTTCTCTCTGACCCCACCCACCATTATGGCGTAATCATTCTCAATACCCTGTTGGTGACGATTTTTCTCTGGATAGAGGCGCGGCGTTACCGTTATTACGAGTTGTGGAGTTTACGCACCCGCCTGATGGAAACGGATTTTTACGCGGCCATGTTGGTGCCGCCGTTTGCTCCGCACCCGGAGTGGGATGAGGTTTTGACGGAGAGTTTGTTGCAGCCAGAGTTTCCCATCACCATGTGGGAGGCGTTTGGTCGCCGGTTTCGCCGTAATTACATCTGGATTTATGTGATTTTGGCGGTGGCTTGGGTGCTAAAAAATTATTTACATCCGGTGGCTGCCACGTCTTGGGTGGAGTTTATCGGCCGTTCGGCGATGGGAGAGATTCCGGGGGAATGGGTGTTAACGGCCGGGTTTATTTACAATGGGTTGCTGTTTCTGGTTGGTTTTTTGACCATTGGCTTGACACAGGCAACCGGGGAAGTGCTGCCCAAATTCAACCTCTCCTTTATGAATGGGTTGTGGCAAAATGAGACAAAACCCACTTCGCCGATGGGGTTGGCGGCCAGATGGGCGGCTGCTTTGCGTCCGGTACGCCAACGACAGCAGTTATTGGCCATCATTATTGCCAACGAACCACAAAAAATTGCAGATCGGGCACAACGGGAGATGCGTCGGGGGGTTACGGCGTTGCATGGGCGGGGGATGTATTTGCAGCAGGAGCGAGATGTTTTGCTGGTGGCGGTGACGGTGTTGGAAATTGCCCAACTCAAAGCCATTGTACGCGAGGTGGATACAAAGGCGTTTGTGATGGTGGTGCCTGCGAAGGAGATTTTGGGGGCGGGTTTTCGGCCGTTGGAGGAGGTTTGAATGGGAGATTGGAGATTAGAGATTGGCAAATCC
>CAZPEJ010000224.1:0-8118 GCA_964585465.1 uncultured Ardenticatenaceae bacterium | reverse complement strand
TTGTGTGTGGCAGCCTGGGTTTTAGCCTGCTGGCGGCCTGGAAATTAAAAAAGTTAATACAACGAGCCGACTATTTTTATTACACGTCGTTCTAAATGGCGGAGATTTGAGATTAGAGATGAAGGAGTACTCCAATGGAGTGGCAAAAACAACATGTTCTGGTGACTGGAGCTGGTGGTTTTATTGGCAGTCATCTGACAGAGGCTTTGGTGCGGGCAGGGGCACAGGTGACGGCTTTCCTGCATTACAATTCGCGCAACGATCTGGGCATGTTGCAATATGCTGACCCGGCCGTGCTGGCGCAAATCCGTTTCTATTTTGGTGACATCCGCGATTTTCAAGCGGTGAAAAAGGGGATGCAGGAAACAGAAATTGTTTTTCACCTGGCGGCTCTCATTGGCATTCCTTACTCCTATGTGCATCCGCACGACGTGGTGCAAACGAATGTGACGGGCAGCTTAAATGTGTTCACGGCTGCCCAGGAGTTGGGGGTGAAACAGGTAATTCACACTTCAACCAGTGAGGTGTATGGCACGGCCCGTTATGCCCCCATTGATGAAGCTCACCCGTTGCAAGGACAATCTCCCTACTCGGCCAGCAAGATTGGCGCAGATATGCTGGCTGAGAGTTTTTATCGTTCTTACCAGTTGCCAGTGAGTATTGTTCGGCCGTTTAACACCTATGGCCCGCGCCAATCTACCCGCGCCGTCATTCCCACCATCATCAGCCAGATGTTGACCCAAGAACGTGTCCACCTGGGGTCATTACACCCCTTGCGCGACTTTAATTATGTGGCGGATACGGTATCTGGGTTTATGGCGGCGGCCTGCCCGGCCACTGTTGGTGAAGTGGTGAATGTGGGAAGCGGCCGGGAAATTAGCATTGGGGAGTTGGTGGCGTTGATTCGCCAGTTGGTAGGGCGCGAGGTGGAAGTGGAAGCAGATGAAAGCCGGGTTCGACCATCAGCCAGCGAAGTCGGCCGTTTGTTAGCCAACACCGAAAAAATGCGCCGCCTGACCCAATGGCAGCCCCAGGTCTCTTTTACCGAAGGGTTGCAACAAACGATTGATTGGATAGCCCACCATACCGGGTTGTACCAGGCAACCCGTTATACCATCTAACACTGTTTAGCGCGTTTCTGTTGTTGTATTGTGTGTGACTACGAGGAGGTATTTGTTATGAAAGCAGTTATTATGGCCGGGGGGCGAGGTACCCGTCTTGCCCCATATACTACGGTTTTACCCAAGCCGCTGATGCCCCTGGGTAACCGCCCCATTCTGGAAATCATCATTGGGCAACTATGCCGCAGTGGATTCACCGATATTACCCTGGCGGTGGGGTATTTATCCCATTTGTTGGAGGCGTATTTTGGTAATGGGGAACGTTTTGGCGTGAATATCCATTACTCCTACGAAGAAGAGCCATTGGGAACGGCCGGGCCGTTGACGCTCATTCAGGATTTACAAGAGCCATTTTTGGTGATGAATGGGGATTTACTCACCAATCTGGATTATGCAGATTTGTACCGTTTCCATTGCCAAACGAATGCTGCCGCCACCATTAGCCTGTACCCCAAAGAGGTGCGAATTGATTTAGGGGTGCTGGAAGTGGATAACCGGGCAGAGGTGATGGATTATGTGGAAAAACCAACCTTTTCCTACAAAGTGAGTATGGGTATTTATGTGTTGTCCCCCTGGGTGTTAAATTTGCTGCCATCAGGGCTACGATTGGATTTCCCAGACGTGGTGCTTTTGCTCCTGGAAAAGCGGGAAAAGGTGGTGGGGTATACGTTCTGTGGGCAATGGTTGGACATTGGTCGGCCTGAGGAGTATGCACGGGCGGCAGAAACAGCGGAGTTTCTGGAACAACCAGCTAAACCGCCGCTAGTTTTTGCTGGCCCGATACCTGCACCTGTTTTTGTTAATGGTAACTCGTAACGTTCTAGTTACTGGCGCAGCGGGGTTTATCGGCCGTCATTTGCTCAACTTGCTGCTGGAGCAGGAATGTCAGATAACGGCCGTTCTCCACCCCCTGGAAACGCTCCACTCACCCTTGCCAGATGGTATCCCCTGTGTGAGGGTCAATATCCAGGACAAGGTGGGGGTGACAAACCTGTTGCGACAAACAAACCCGGCCGTTGTTTTTCATCTGGCGGGGTTAATTCGCAGCCCACACCTGGCCGAATTGCTGGCGATCAACGTTTTGGGCACAGAAAATGTGTTGCAGGCGGCCAGGGAGTTGCCCAATCCGCCGCGAGTGGTGATTCCGGGTTCGGCGGCTGAGTATGGCGTTTGTGTCAACCAGGAGGCGGTTTTGGAAACGGCCGTTTTACGTCCTGTTTCCGCCTATGGTGTTAGCAAAGCTGCCCAAACCCACCTGGCTCTGGCGTATGCCCAGCGCGAGGAAGTGCCGGTGATGGTCGGGCGGCTGTTTAATGTGACAGGGCCAGGTGAATCGGCGGTAATGCTGGCAGGGGGGGTAACAGCCCAGATTGTGGCCTGTGAGGCGGGGCAAACTCCGGCGGTGGTTCAGGTAGGCAATCTATCGGCAGTGCGCGACTTTGTGGATGTGCGCGATGTCGTGCGGGCGTTGTGGGCGATAGCCCAGGCCGGGAGTGCTGGAGAGGTGTACAACGTGTGCAGTGGAAACGGCCGTTTGGTGGCCGATGTCGTGTATCAATTGATGGCTCATGCCAAAATCCCCCTGACGTTGGCAAACAACAGTCGCCCAGCGCACCCAGGTGATGTCCCTTACTCGGTGGGCAACCCACAACACATCCAGCAACAAACAGGCTGGTGCCCCCACATTTCCTTATCGCAAAGTTTAACTGATTTATTACAAGGGTGGCGGGGGAACGGGCAGCCAATCCACCGCCCAGGTGGTGACAAAGGATAAACAGTGAAAACGGACAGCTCGCTCTTGTGCCAGTTGGTGCAGGGCTGTGTCGGCCGGGTCTGCATAATCCAGAGCAAACAGGGGACGGCCGTTGCGGTGGGTTTGTAACCAGGTGGCTTGGGCATCAATCCATTGTAAATCGTTACCAGACCAGGGCAGATAACGGCCGTTTTCATACCGGCTGCTCATCGCCTCAAACATCACCCCATCCAACATGGGCAACAACTGGGGCAAAACAGAAAACCCCCGATTCGCCACCAGCCACATTTGTGGGTACATAGCCCTTATCAACCGCACCAGTTGCACCACCCCCGGCCGGGTTTGTGGGAAACGCTCTTGCACATCCAGTGTATCCAGAAACAAACCACGAAACCCCCGCTGCAAAATGGCCGGAATCTCCTGCTGCAAAATTTTTCTTTGCCACGCCACCACCCGGCAATCTACATAATGTGTTTGCCAGTGGGGGTTTTGCGCCGGTTGATGGGTGTGCGGGTCTATGATCACCCATTCCGCCAGTGAGTCCGTTCCCGGCTCTTCGCCAATGGACAGGTAAGCCAGGGGTTTGCAACCAGCCGCGTGGAGTGTTTGCACAGAATCGGCCGAAAAATGCCCCGGCTGCACCATCACCACCCCATACCGCGCCAGGTGCGCCAGCCGCCCCGCCCCATAATAACAGGCAAATGTCTCCACACCCGACAAACCCATAAAACCTCTAAATGTCATATGACGTTTTACGCTTCACATTTCACAGTAGTCACAGCCAAAACATGACCCTACCCATGACTTCCGCCACATCCTTTCATCCGGCAAAAATTGTAAGCTATTAGCAACAAATTAAAAACAACAGGCGATAGCCTGACAAGGAGAAACATAACATGTCAAAAACACGCGAACAACTCACAGGTGGTTTTATTTTAATCGGAATTGGTATGATTGCACTCATCAGTCAACTGGTGGATTTGAGTGCCTGGAGCGACCTGGGGCTGTATTTTCTGCCCGCATTGGGTCTCTGTTTCCTGGTAGCTGGTATTTTTACTCGACAAGCAGGGTTTTTTGTGCCGGGTGGCATTTTGAGTGGCATTGGTTGGGGGTCGTTTCTCATCGAAGGGCCGTTGCAAAACAGCCAGGTAGATGATGGTGGGGTGTTTATGCTGGTGTTTGCGGCCGGGTGGGCCTTGATTACGCTGTTTTCGGCCGTTTTCAGCAACAAAACCTACTGGTGGCCGCTCATCCCCGGTGGCATCATGGCCTTCATCGGAGTAGCCGTCTTGTTTGGTGGGGTTTTCCTGCAACTGCTCACCCTGGTTGGCAAACTGTGGCCCCTGGCCCTCATCGCCGTCGGCCTTTACATCTTGTTCAAAACCAGCCAACACAAAACAGAAATGACATCATAAAAATTAGACATTTGCCCAACAATTGATATACTCAATTCACTTCTGAACCCATCTTCTAGCCAGACTAAAAGATGGGTTTTTTATATTAAACATTGTAACTATTCAGCCTCTCTGGGATTTAACCGCAAAGGACGCAAAGAACACCAAGATTTTCTCTTTTCTTTGCGCCCTTTGCGCCTTTGCGGTGAATAGTTACTATATTTTTAACAGGAAGGAAACCCATGCACGTCGCCTTACTTGCTAACCTCAAAAAAAATGCCCCTCTCTTGCCCGGCATGTCCCCCGACCAGTGGGATGACCTGGATTCTGAAGAAACCGTCCAATCTATCACCCAGGCGTTAGAGTCACACGGCCACCAGGTTACATTTTTAGAAGGAGACTTGAGCCTGTATGAAAAGCTGCAAAAGGTGAAACCTGACATCTGTTTTAACATTTGTGAGGGGCATTTTGGCGATTCCCGCGAGGCCCAGGTGCCTGCCATTTTGGAAATGTTGCAGATGCCCTACACTGGTTCACGGGTGTTAACGCTGGCTCTGGCTTTGGACAAACCCATGACCAAACGGGTGCTGGCTTATCATGGGTTGCCCACCCCACCCTTCCAGACCTTTGAGCGTATCAATGAACCGCTAGACCCCGATATGATCTTTCCTTTGTTTGTGAAACCAAGCCGTGAAGGAACCGGGATGGGGGTTTCGGCCGATTCGGTGGTGTATAACGAAGAACAACTGCGGCAACAACTTCGCCGTGTTTTTGAGCGTTACAACCAGCCAGCATTGGTGGAACATTATATTGAAGGGCGGGAAGTCACATTGGGGCTAATTGGCAACCTGACGGCACCAGTGGCTCGCCGTATTCCTGATGATGAAGAAGCCCCCCGCATTCAACGTGGGTTGCACTTTTTCCCGCCGCTAGAGGTGGATATGAGCCGCTACCCTGAGGAAGAAGCGGGCATTTACACCAACCGCATTAAGGTTGAACTGGCCCATGATTTTTATTATTTGTGCCCGGCCCCGCTGCCCCAGGAGCTAATTGCCGATTTGCAATGGTACGCGGCGGCAACGTTTCGGGTAACGGGTTGCCTGGATGTGGCACGGATTGATTTCCGCCTGGATGCCAACGACAACAACAAACCTTATATTTTGGAAATTAATCCGTTGCCAGGGTTAAATGCAGGTTATTCTGACCTGTGCATTGAAGCGCAAGCGGACGGTTGGACGTATGAGGAGTTGGTAAATCGGATTTTGGATGAGGGAGCGGAACGGCAGGGGTTGGGGTGAACCGGGAAACGATGAGGGGTTACGCGGTGAGTTGCGCTCTCAGGGCTTCTGGGTCGAGGATGGTGATTTGTTTACGGTGCATTTGAATCCACTCTCGCTGGCGGAAGTCGCGCAGACTTTTGTTGATGCTCTCGCGGGTGGCTCCCACCAGGCTAGCGAGGTCTGTTTGGGTGAGTAACATGTTGATGCGAACTCCAGTCGCTTCGGCCACACCATAGGTTTGGGCCAGATCCATTAGTTTGCGGGCCAGCCGTTGGGAAACGTCTAACGAGGCCATGCTGCTCATTTGTGAGGTGTTGTAGCGCACACGAACAGTGAGTTCTTTCATGAAGTTGAGGGCCAGTTGGGGGAAGTGGCGCATATGTTTACGGAAGTTGTCCCGGCTAAGGGTGTAGAGGGTGGTGTCGCCGAGGGAAACGGCCGTTGCCGAGCGTGGCAATCCATCCACCACTGCCAACTCACCAAAAATCTCACCAGGACGACCACACAAAATCACAGAGGTCTCGCTGCCATCTAACCCATTGACAAAAATTCGTACCTGCCCAGAACGAACCAGGTATAAAACCTGACCGGGGTCACCTTCGCGGAAAATGATTTCGCCAGTTCCAAAGCGGCGCAACGTCATATCTTCCATGATTTGCCGCAACTGCGTCTCATTCATGTCCGCAAAAAGGGGTGTGGTTTGCAAAAAGGTGATTTGGTTCATGGAATGTCGCTTTACGATTTACATTGAACGAAGCGTGAGACCCACTGCCACTGCCAAAACCATACTGATTAACAATTCTACCATATAAACCGATGTCCGATCCGTGCCGGTTACACGCGGCAAATCTACTACCAGCCGGGGGATAGCCACAAAAGGCACCAGTAAAAATTGACCCAGTGCTACAAATGTGGTGATGAGTATACGCTCAAAAATGCCAATATATTTGTTGCTTTCGCTGGCGAAGTCGGGAGCCGAACCTTTGACCAGCCCATAGGCCAGAAATTTGACCAACACCCACACCGGCATGGTGACAAAGGCGTAACAAAACAAATAGATTAACAGCCGTTCGTCCCGCAGGATTTGAATCGTTTGGGTAGAAATTGTTCCCATTTCCAGATACCCGCCCCAAACTAACGCGGCTGTGATGAGCAGGAAATGAACAACCTGATCCAGGATAAAGCGGGTGAGGGCTGCCAGTGGCAACTTGACCAATAGTTGAAAGGCATCTACTAAAATATGGGAAGCCCCAATAAAACACACCCCTGCCCACCAGGACGGGTCAAACGGCAGAGCAAATAACCAGGTAACGGCAAATACAACAGCCCCGTGTGCCAAAACACCCTTTAATTCGCGGCTTTTCCACAAAGCCAACCGATCCCATTGGAGAATGTAATCCCCTACAAGATGTGCCAGATACATTGCGATAACCATAAACCTATACTCCGTTTCCGATACGATGCAAAACTGATGTATCTTATCGTGTAAGAAATACTATCTGATTCTTAACTTGATCATAACGATTGGCCGGTTTTATGCTGTGAAAAATGTCACAGGGAACGAGAAAATGGAAATTGTGAATGGGGTTGGGGTTGGCGGTGGTTATTTTGGTGTGGTGTGGATGATTTGGTTAAAGGTGGCGATGTTTTCGGCGACGGTTTTGGGGCCACCAAAGATGGCACTGCCCGCTACCAGGATGTTGGCTCCGGCGGTGATGATTTCGGCCGTATTTTCTGGTTTCACCCCCCCATCTACCTCTAACCAGGCGGTCGGGTTGGCAAGGTCTAACATCTGGCGCAAGCGGCGAATTTTGTGACTGCTGCTGGGGATGTAGGATTGGCCGCCAAAACCGGGGTTGACAGACATGACCAGGAACAAATCTACATCGGGTAAAATTTCTTCCAGGGTGGTCAACGGGGTAGCCGGGTTGAGGGTGACACCTGCCTTTAAGCCTAACGCTTTGATGGCCTGTATGGTGCGGTGCAGGTGGGGACAGGTTTCCACATGGACGGTAATCAGGTCGGCTCCGGCGTGGGCAAAATCGGCCAGGTAACGGTCTGGGTTTTCAATCATCAGGTGAACATCGAGGAAGGCGCGGGGTTTTAACGGCCGTAATCCTGCCACCACCGCTGGCCCCAGGCTGATATTGGGCACAAAATGACCATCCATCACATCTACATGCAACCAGGTGACCCCGGCCTCTAACACTTCTAAACAGTGAGCCGACAAACGGCCGAAATCGGCCGACAAGATAGAAGGTGCCAAAATAATGGAAGATTGATGGTTTATCATGTTATCTATTGCGTATTGCGTAAGGAAAATATGCAATACCCTGGTTGACTGACAAATGTTATTTTCATCCGCTACAGGCAACAGATAAAAACGGATAAACGGATGAGTAGTCGAGCATTATCCGTTTATCCGCTTTTCATCCGCTGCCGTAACCATTCAATGATTAAATCTGTCGGTCAACCAAAGAGGATGCCATTGGAAATGGAAAGTTACCCCAGGTGGGCGGCCAGGCAAAACGTTACTTTCTAACTATATTGCCCGTAAAACATTCCCACTT
>CAZPEJ010000223.1:0-8145 GCA_964585465.1 uncultured Ardenticatenaceae bacterium | reverse complement strand
GTGGATGCGGAAGGGCACGAATTGGTCAAAGCAGAAAACGGCCAAATAGCCCTGGATTTGTTGGAAAATTTGACCCCGGACATTATTTTGTTAGATATTAACCTGCCTGGAATAGATGGACTGGAATTGGCCCGCCGTTTTAAGGCTGACCCGCGCCTGGCTCCGGTGCCCCTCGTTGCCACCACTGCCCAGGTGTTGGTGGGTGACAGGGAACGTTGCCTGGAAGCAGGTTGCGACGATTATTTGCCCAAACCATTGGATATTAAAAAGTTGCGTGAAGTGATTCGTTCTTATTTAGACGGAAAGTAGAAACGTGAAGCGTAAAACGTGAAGTGTGAGGAACCTTTGTCACGTTTTCACCTCCTGCCCAATCAAAACCGTTGCTTCCCCCTTAACCTGTGTTAGAAACAAAATACGATGTTGTGGGCCGCGTAGCCGTAGTTGTTTTTGTAATGTGTCTGGCTCTAGCGGGGAACCACGTTTTTTGATGGTAACCCGGCCGATGTTGTGTTGGCGCAAATAGTGTCGCAGTTGTTTTAGCTGGAAAGGCATGGCTGCTTCCAGGGCAAAACAGCGGGCAAATGGGGTGGGTTGGGCATCATCGGCCGTTAAATAAGCAATTTCCTGGTCAATTTTGCTGGCGTTGAGCCGGGCGGCCAGTTGCTCCACCAAATGGGCACGAATGACAGCCCCATCCGGTTCATAGAGGTAGGTTTGGGGCGCAGACAGGGGAATTTCGGCCGTTTTTTCATTCGTTAAACTGTGTCCCCCCGGTAGCAGAGTGGCTCGTCGCCCCGCCCCAGAGCGCAACGCCCCATACCACAACACCCCTTCACGCACCTCCCCTTGCACCGAAATAAACTCCACTTCAGCTTCTGTTGGCAATTCGGCATAATCTACCCCAGGGCTAATTTTTACCGCAACGGCCGAAACCTGTTTGTGCCATCGTTCAATTGCAGATAGGGGAGGACGATATTGCTGCACCGAAAAGAGACGACGGCCGTTTTCATCCCGCCGCGCCGGATCAAAAAAGAGAGCCTCCACCGACAAAACAGGCATGGTGGTGATGTCGGCCTGCAACGGCCGAAAATTCTCCCCGCTGCCATAAACCCGCACATTTTCCTGTGCCATCTCCAGCCGCACTTCATCCAAATCCACCCCAATCACCTCTGCTTGTGCGGCCAACGCCAGGGCATCTCCGCCAACTCCACACCCCAAATCTGCCACACGCTGAACCCCCAGGGCCACAAACCGGCGTGCGCGATAGGTGGAGATAATTTCTGCTGAGGCTTGTTCCAGAGCGGGGCGGGTGAAAAACATCTGGCTGGCGCGGCTAAACTTCGTGGTAGCTTCCTGGCGTAGCAAGACGGTTTCTAACACGGCCTGGGCCACTTCTGGCGGCAACTGTTGGCGCAGGTGGGCGGCAATTTGTAAATGGTTGTGAGGGGTGAGGGGAGAAACGGCCGTTTCTGCCAGCCATTGTCGTCCGGTGGGTGTGAGCAGGAAGTAGAAAGTTTCCAGGCGCATCATGCAGGGAAGAGTACCCGGTGGACAGTACTCAGTGAGCAGTGGACGGGACTGAGTCCTAAACAGTGAGTACTGAATAGTAACCCCATCCCTGGTTGACCGACAGATTTAATCATTGGCGGTTATGGCAGCGGATGAAGAACGGATAAGCGGATAATGCTCGACTAGCCATTTATTTATCCGTTTCTATCCGTTGCTTGCATCGGATGAAAAGCGGGTAATACTCGACTAGCCATCCGCTTATCCGTTTCTATCCGTTGCCCGTTATAGATGAAAATAACATTTGTCAGTCAACCAGCTCCATCCTCTTACGGTAACTCTGGCTCTAACTGGGTTTGTGTGGTTTCCTCTAACTCTTCGACAGTTTTTTCTGTTGTTCCGGCTGCTTGCCGCTGGCACAACATCTGGTAGACGCAGTCGCGGCAATGGGTCAGGTCGTTGGTTAGTGGCCACTCCTGGTGGGCAAGTTGTGTTTCAATTTGCCCAACCAGCGTTTGTAGTTCAGCCCAGTTTTGTTGGTGCTGCCCCAGAGAGTAGTGTAGGGTGCGGGGGGTGTCTGGCTCTTGCACATACCAGTAGGTGAGATGAAGGTGATGGGGGGAAAGGGAACGGCCGTTTTCCAGCAAAGCACCACCCCCTTCTGCCAACATACCCAGGTAGAGGCGGGTTTGCCAATCTTGTTGCAAATCGGCCGTTTTCTGTGGTTTCCCCGTCTTCCAATCAAACAGGTGGGCAAATGGCTCGCCTGCCACTTCCCCTATCACCAACAAGTCAAACCGTCCGGTCAACAAATGTCCCTGCCCAATCGGCAAGGTGAGGGTCAGTTCGGGCAAAAATCGGTGTTCACCAGGTAAAAGGCCCGCCTTTTTCACCGGGTTGTGCCGCATAAAAGTAACCCACCAGCGTTGCAAATCGGGGTCTTCAATGGAATCGGCCGTTACCGCCAGACCCAGAAAGTGGCGTTGCAGCAGTTGGTGAAATTGTTGCCCGCGAAAAACGGCCGATTCCGTGCGTTCATCCATCGGCGCACTCGGCCAGGGTAATCGCTGCAAATAACGCAACTGAAAACGGCGTTGACAGACCAAAAAAGCGGCCAATTGATAACGGCTAAAGGTTAGCGGGGTCATAACCTCCATTATACCTATAAATGGATATTGCGTATTGTGTAGAGAACTTTGGTTAAAGTCATACATCGTTCCTATCCGATATGATAAAATGCGCTCTATTCGATAAAACATCGCATATCTCCAAAAGGCAGCGCAGTTACATGTTAGAGTCACGTTTGCAAACCCGGATTAAAGAGAAAAAGGCTAAACTGGATGGATTACGGCCGTTGCCCGTAACGGCCGTTCGCCGATTGCAAGAACAATTAACCATTGAATGGATTTACAACTCCAACGCCATTGAGGGTAATACCCTTACCCTGCGGGAAACACAATTGATTTTGGAACAGGGCATTACCATTGGGGGGAAAAGTTTACGCGACCATTTTGAGGTCATTAACCATCAGGAAGCCATTAAACTGGTAGAATCTCTGGCAACCCAGCCAGAACCAATCACCGTTTTTCAAATACGCCAGCTCCATGCGCTCGTTTTAAGCCGCATTGACGACAAAAACGCCGGGCAATATCGCCAGGTGCCTGTGCGAATTGTGGGGGCGACACACGAACCACCTCCTGCTTGGGACATTCCAGCCCAAATGGGGGATTGGGCAGACTGGGTACAAATGCAAGAAGGGGGAATGGACATTGTTGAACTGGCTGCCCTGGCCCACCACAAACTGGTTGCCATTCACCCGTTTATTGATGGAAACGGCCGTACTGCTCGCCTGCTGATGAACTTGTTATTGCTGCGGCATGAATACCCCCCGGCGATTATTGCCCGTTCCAACCGCCGATTATACTATCGGGTATTGGCACAAGCTGACAAAGGGCAGGTAGCCCCGTTGATAAACCTGGTGGGTCGTGCGGTTGAACATAGCTTGACACTTTATCTGGAAGCCTGCACGCCACAAACCGCACCTATCCTGGCTGGTCAATGGCTACCCTTGCGCCAGGCGGCCGAATTTGTCCCCTACACCCAGGCGTATCTGAGTTTGCTGGCACGCAGTGGGCGGTTGGAGGCGATCAAACACGGCCGTACCTGGTACACCACCCGCCTGGCCCTGGCTACTTATCTGGAATCGGTGGGCCGGGCATCTGGCGCAGAAGTTATGCTCGCAAA
The DNA here is from genome assembly GCA_964585465.1 of uncultured Ardenticatenaceae bacterium. Lineage (GTDB taxonomy): Bacteria > Chloroflexota > Anaerolineae > Promineifilales > Promineifilaceae > CAZPEJ01. Next base: position 4,395 of record CAZPEJ010000223.1, on the reverse strand, counting down.
GGACATAAACTAACATTTTTAGGTTTTTTGGGAACTCAGGGGGTTGGCAACCAATGAAACGTGAAACGTAAAATGTGACCGGAAAAATTTCACGTTTTACGTTTCACGACAAACCCCACAAAATCCGAAAGACCCCATTTTTATTGAGTACAAGGAAGGTATCCCATGAAACGAAACTTATTTGAAGCTGAACACCTCATGTTCCGCGATGCGGTGCGCCGTTTTGTGGAAAATGAGATTATCCCCCACCAGGAACAGTGGGAAAAAGAGGGTATGGTGTCGCGGGCGGTGTGGCGCAAGGCGGGACAGTTGGGGTTTCTCTGTACCGATGTGCCGGAAGCGTATGGTGGCGGTGGCCTGAAAGATTTTCGCTACAATGCCATTGTCAACGAGGAGTTAGCCCGCGCCGGGGCCACCGGCCCTGGGTTTGGCCTGCATAGCGATGTGGTGATGCCTTACTTTCTCAACTATGCCACCGAAGCACAAAAACAACGCTGGTTGCCCAAAATGTGCAGTGGTGAATGGATTACAGCCATTGCCATGAGTGAACCCAACGCGGGCAGTGACCTGGCAGGTATTCAGACAACGGCCGTTCCGCACGGTGATGGTTACCTGTTAAACGGACAAAAAACCTTTATCACCAATGGCATTTTGAGCGATGTGGTCATTGTGGTTGCCAAAACCGACCCCAGCAGCAAACACGCCGGTATCAGTTTACTGGTGGTGGAGCGCGGCATGGAGGGGTTTGAACGGGGGCGCAAATTGGAAAAAATTGGTCTGAAGGCTCAAGATACGGCCGAACTATTCTTCCGCAATGTTCAAGTGCCCCAAAACAACCTGCTGGGCGAGGCGGGCAAAGGGTTTTACTACCTGATGCAACAACTGGCGCAGGAACGGCTGACGGTGGCGGTGATGGCGGCGGCGGCCTGTGAAGCCATGTTAGAGATGACGGTGCAGTATTGCAAAGAGCGTACTGCTTTCGGCCGTCCCATTGGCACCTTTCAAAATTCCCGCTTCAAACTGGCAGAATTAAAAACAGAGACAGAAATTGCCCGCGTGTTTGTAGACCGGTGTATTTCGGAACTCAATGCCGGGCAATTAACGGCCGAAGATGCGGCAATGGCTAAATGGTGGACAACTGAGCTGCAAAAACGGGTGGCGGATGAGTGTTTACAACTGCATGGGGGGTATGGCTACATGTTGGAATACCCCATTGCCAGAGCCTATCTGGACAGCCGGGTGCAAACCATTTACGCAGGCACCACTGAAATTATGAAAGAGATTATCGGCCGGGCGATGGGGTTCTAACAATTGGCAGTAATGACTAAAAATCTCTTTTGAGTAACATGTCTGTTAGTTGGTTGAGGGCTGTATAGGCCGGGCCGGTGGGTTGGGCCGATTCCAGATGTCCCAGGGCTGTTTGGGAGTAGTAAGTCGCTTTGTCGTTGGCGTAGTTGTTTGCCCCGGTGTCATTGAGCAGAGAAACCACCTGCTGCACAAAAACGTCGTTGGCCTCGGCAGAGGCGTAGAGGTGGCGCAACAGGTCGCTGTGGGACAGGCCATATAAAACGGGTAAGGTTTTCTTTTTGGTGAGAATATCGGTGGAAGCGGACTTGCCGATTTTGATTTCATCGCCCCAAATGCCCAAAATGTCATCAATAACTTGAAACGCCAGCCCCACATGACGGCCGAATTCGTTGTAATGGTGAACGGTTTGAGCATCTCGGCCCGCTACCAACGCCCCGGCTTCACAGCAGAAGGAGAGCAAAACGGCCGTTTTCCCCGTAATCATCTCCAAATACTCTTCCACACTCACCCGATCCTGCCGTTCAAAGTTCATATCAGCGTGTTGCCCCTGGGTCAGGCGCAGGCACATCTCGTCAAAACGGCGTAACACCTGCACCACAATCTCCGCCGCCACCCCCCGGTCGCTCAAACGCCCCAAAGCGGTGTGCGCCAGGGCAAACATGGCATCTCCGGCGTTGATGGCCTGGGGCATCCCCCAAATTTTCCACAACGTTTGCCGTCCGCGCCGGGTAGGGCTGTCGTCTTCAATGTCATCGTGGATGAGGGAGAAGTTGTGTAACAATTCCACCGCCGCCGCCGCAGGCACCGCCTGTTCCCACCGCCCCCCGGCCGCCTGGCAGATGAGCAGCAGGAGTAACGGCCGTATCCGTTTGCCGCTTTTTACCATTGCCGGGGCAAATTGTTCATCCACCCAGCCCATGTGGTATTGCATCATGCCAAAAAAGGTATCGGGTAACTGCCCCGTCACCTGCAACACCTCTTTCATTTCCGCTTCAACAGCGGGCAACATCTCTTGTGAAACTGTTTGTAATGTGTTTTCCATTTGTCCCATTCTGGGGTCTTTCGGATTTTGTGGGGTTTGCCGTGAACCGTAAAACGTGACCAGAGAAATTTCACGTTTCACGTTTTACGTTTCACGTTTCATTGGTTATCAACCCCCTGAGTTCCCAAAGAACCCCATTCTATTGCGTATTACGTCATACCGTCATACATCCGTTGTTAAAACTGGTTGTAGAGCGGCGTTTGGGCTAATGTGTTTAAGTCGCCGGCTCCGCTACAAAACATGGCAACGCGCAGTTCGGCCGTTACCGCCTCGGCCATCTCGATAACCCCCGCCACCCCGCCACTATCGGCTGCCCGCAAAAACTCTCCGGCAAATCCGGCGATGGTGGCCCCCAGGGCGACGGTTTTGGCAACATCTATACCGTTGCGAATGCCACCACTGGCAAAAATGGGCAGTTGGGGGGCGGCTTCGCGGCAATAACGGATGGAAACGGCCGTTGGAATGCCCCAATCAATAAACGCCCCGGCCACCCGGGCATGTCTGGCAGTGGGGGCACGGTGTTTCTCCACCTCACTCCACGACGTACCCCCGGCCCCCGCCACATCAATCGCTGCCACACCTGCCTCGGCCAGCTGCCGAGCCGCCCGCGTCGAAAACCCCCAACCCACCTCTTTGGCAATGACTGGTACCGGCAATTGGCGGCAAACCTGCTCAATTTTGCCCAGTAACCCGGCAAAATTACCATCTCCCTCTGGTTGTACGGCCTCTTGCAAAGCGTTAAAATGCAAAATGAGGGCATCCGCTTCAATCATATCCACCGCTTTTTGGCACTGCGCCACCCCGTACCCATAATTCAGTTGCACTGCCCCGATGTTGGCAAATAATAAAATGTCGGGGGCTACCCGCCGCACTTGATAGGTGGGGGCCAACCGGGCATCTTCAATGGCTGCCCGCATGGAACCCAACCCCATGGCCATGCCTGTTGCCTGGGCAGCCTCGGCCAAGATCAGGTTGATGGTTTGCGCTTCGGCCGTTCCGCCTGTCATGGAGGAGATGAGCAAGGGGGTGGTCAGGGTTTTGCCAAATAGATGAACGGTGGTGTCAATTTGGGCCAGGTCTAATTCTGGCAAGGCCTGGTGCATGAAAAAAAGCTGCTCCAGGCCGCTACTTAATCGTTTGAAAGCAACATCTTTTTCTAAGTTGATGCGAATATGGTCTGCCTTGCGTCGTTCAGTGACCTCTGGCATCCCGTCGTGATGGGGTACACTCATGAAAAACTCCGGTTGATACCTGGGTGGAGGTAGTTTTTAGGGATGTGATGTATTACGTCTTACGTATTATGTGTTACGTATTACGTCTTACGATTGTGTATTACGTAAAAAAGTGTAAGACGTAATAAAATTATTTTTGGTTGAACAAATAGAGCATGAGTATAACCCTGCATATAAAATGAGAAAAGCATCTGCTTGGGTCTTTCGGATTTTGTGGGGTTTGTCGTGAAACGTAAAACGTGAAATTTCACGTTTCACGTTTTACGTTTCACGTTTCATTGGTTGTCAACCCCCTGAGTTCCCAAAGAACCGTTTTTTCTTTTTTTTTGCGCTCTTTGCGGTGAATAGCGATAGGAGATGACCTATGTTTCACAATCCCTGGATTTCTATCCCGGCCGGGCGGGTGGTGTTAGAATCGGCCGGGGCGGTTTTGCCCGATAAACCGGTGGTGGTGGCGGCTTTTGCCATTTTGCAATATCCGGTGACTAATGGGGAATTCGGCCGTTTCATCACGGCCAATGGGTACCACAACCCGGCCTGGTGGGATGAGGTGGGTTGGCGAATGAAGGAAAAAGGGGGATGGAATGAACCCGCCTACTGGCAGGTGGCAGAGTGGAACCAGGTTATCCATCCGGTTGTGGGGGTTTCCTGGTATGAAGCCAGGGCTTATTGCCGATGGTTAAGCCAGGCAACCCAACAATCGGTGACTTTGCCGGATGAGAGCCAGTGGCAATGGGCAGCACAAGGGGATACGGGGTGGGAGTACCCCTGGGGAAATGAACCACCCAATGGGAAATTGTGCAACTGGAATCG
>CAZPEJ010000222.1:0-8150 GCA_964585465.1 uncultured Ardenticatenaceae bacterium | reverse complement strand
AACTGGGGACACCTGCATTTTCAGTGCAGTGCTCTACCGACTGAGCTATCCCGGCGCAACGTCAAAGGGTGTTACTCAAGTCGTCGGGATTCTATCCAAACGGGGGGGGAATGTCAAATTTTATGGCCTATCGCTGGTGGGTTGGGAGTTGAAAATAATCTGATTCTTAGATAAACTTGTCAGTGGGAGTGGTTGTGCCCCGGTGGGTGCCCCAGTCTTCAAAATTGGTGGTTGGCTGCGCGGAGCAGGCAACGGTGGGTTCGACTCCCATCCATTCCCGCCTTTGGACAGTACCCAGTATTTAGTGAACAGTGAACAGTGAATAGTGAACAGTGGACGGTGGGCAGGGTTTCAGGTTTGTAGTTCCTGTTTTAGCGGATCACTCATACTTGAGGGCTTTGACAGGAACCAGGGTGGCAGCACTCAGGGCGGGATAGAGACCAGAAACCAGTCCCATCAAGGTGGCGAAGATGAGGGCGGAGATGGGTAACCACAGAGGGGTGGAGACGGCTACAGAGGGGGGTGGTGCGCCAGTTTCTACAGATTGCCCGGCAAAATAGGCTAGAGCCAGGATGTTTAACACCTCCCCCAACCCCCAGCCGATGAGTACCCCACCTAACCCACCCAGAAAACCAATCCCGGCCGCTTCGCCCAAAAAAATAGTGAGTACGTGACGATTGGTAGCTCCTACGGCTTTCATTAAACCAATTTCGCGGGTACGTTCCAAAATTGCCATGGCCATCGTGTTGGCAATTCCAATGGCAGCTACCAACAAAGCAATGGCCCCAACCCCACCCAAAACAACCTGTAACACGGTGTAAAAGCCGGTGATGCCCTGCACAAAGGATTGTGGGGTGAAGGCTTGATACCCTAATTGGGTAATCTGGTCGGCTACCTCCAATACCTGTTCCACGTCGGCCACCTTGACGATGAGTTGATTGTAGCCAGTTTTGTCGCGGTCAATTCGTTGACCGGTAAACCAGGTGTTGTACCCTTCCACGTCGGCTAACGGCATGTAGATTGACCAATCGGGTTCGTCGCGGGCTTCGTTGAGAATGCCTACCACCCGCACCCGAAACTTTTTACGGATTTCGGTGCCGTCGGGGGCGTTTTTGATGAGGGTTAAGGTGAGTTGTTGGTCGAGTAATTCAGGAGGAGGTGGGGGTTCTTGCCCCGGCCGTCCCCCACGCGGGTCGTAGAAGTTCATGGGAACGTTGACCCCCACGATGGCGGTGCCGCGCTCTAAATTCAGGATGCCACCCTGGGGAGTGACTCCCAGATTAGACAGGTCATCGGTGCCAATGCCAATGATGCCGCCCCCGCCTTCCAAACGGCCGATTGTGAGAATGGCCCAACCTTGAAGGTAATCTTGCGGAATAACGGCCGTTACCCCCGGAATGGCTTGAATGTCCTGAATTGTCTGGTCGGTAATCAACGTTTGGGCGGCAGGCGCACCCTCCCCACCCAAAATAATCCCGCCATCCCCAAAATTCGGCCACACCTGGATTTTTGTCAGGTCGCCAATGCCACCTAGCTGTGCCTGGGCACTGGCTTGTAGCCCGGCCCCCAGCGAGACCAGCAACACAACGGCCGATGTGCCAATCACCACCCCAACGGCCGTTAACGCCACTCGTGCTTTGCGGCGGGACAAATTTTCAAAGATGAGACTCACCAAATCAAAAATAGACATTTCGTACAACCTCTTTATGGCTGTCCATAGGGAGCTACATACGGCTGATTATACGGCTGACCATAGGGATAACCATAACCCCCTGCGCCGCCAGACGGTTGAGGAACCCCGCTGCTGAGACCCAACAACCCCAAAACAAATCGCCATACCTTTTGCAGCAAAGTTTCTTCACCCGTTACCTCGCCCGTGCCACCATCTGGTGGCAAACCACCGTCGGGTGGGAACCCACCATCGGGCGGAATACCACCCCCGTCAATGGGTGGTTCGATAATGGGAGCGTCTATCACCTCAATTGTGAGGGTTTTGCTAATGACTTGAGCCTGGTTAAAGTCGTCGGTATAACCCACGTTGACCTGTAATTCCATCATACCAGCCACTTCTGGGACAATTTGGGCATCCAACGGATAAAAACCACCCGGTTCCAAGGCTCCAATGAAAATGGTGTTGTTGCTAAACTGTGCCCCCTGACCAGTGACGGTAAAGTTGCCAAAAACGACAGAGTTTCGGCCGGTGTTGACCACTTGCAGTGGGAGTGAGCCGGGTTGACCAACAAATAAGGGTGGGGGTGGTTGAATGTAAAAGTTGAGTTCCACAGACGGCCGTTGATATACCAACAGCGTAATCACCTGATCATCCGTAAATGTACCACCCGCCGCATCGTTGTAAACAAAAGAAACCTTAACCGGATACGCGCCGGGTTTGGTGGACGCATTCACAATCAAGGCTTGTGAAGCCTGAAGCGTTTGCCCAACGGCTAAACCACCTAACGATGACACATTAGACGCATTAACCGGGGCAAAATTGGAAAACTCACCACCCGCCCCCGAAAGCCCGCCGCCTGAATCGGGGGTGCCACTAACACTGCCGCCACTGCTGCTGCCGCCCCCTAAAATCATGGTGATACGTTCAGCATTGGTATTGCCAGCGTTTTGCACCGTCAAATTCAGGGTAAAAGAGATGCCCGGCTCTAGTTGGGTGATGTCGGTGCTGTAACCGGAGATGAGCAGTTGGGGGCGCAGGCGTGGCCCGGCGGTGGGAGTGGCGGTAGGGGTGGGGGTATTGGTGGGGGTGGACGTAGCGGTAGGGGCTGCCCCTCCGCCTGTTCGCTGTACGGGAAAGGTGAGGGAAAAGGTGTCGTTGTAGGCCGTGCCGTTGACATCGGTGTAGCTGACCTTTACTTCCAGAATGGCGATGCTTTTGCCAGCAATGTCGCGGGTGGCAGCCAGGGGTTGCCAGAAGCGGTGGTTGCTGTTGGGTGGAATGTTGCCCAGGGCTTGCACCCCACCTGTGACGCGGGGGATAAAATCTCCGGTGGTGAAGGTGGCAATCACATTGGTGGCGGCTAACTGCCCGGCATTGGCGAAGGTCATTTCAAAATCATAGTTCTCGCCGGGGACAATGGTGGCCGAACTGGCTCCATAGGATTGTACTACCAGTAACGGCCGAATATAGGCAGTTGGGCCTGGAGTGGCTGAGGGAACAGGTGTGCTGGTTGGGCCGACTGGGCCGGTGACGGTCAACCCGTTGTTCAAGGAGGCGGTGGCGGCGTTGGGGTTGACGACGGTGATGTTGTAGGTGGCGGGGGGAACACCAGCGGGCAAGGCGGCCCGCAACAAGTTGTCGCTGACAAAGGTGGTGGTGAGGGCGCCGTAATTGTTGAGCAGCAAAACCGCCCCATTTATAAACCCGCTGCCTGTGACCACCAGGTCAACGGCCGTTTCGTTGGAGATATTATTGGGTTGAACGGCGGTAATGGTCAAAGCACCAGCAGGGGTGGTGGCGGTGGCGGTGGGGGTGGCACTTCCCCCTTGTTGCAGAGGAATTGCCTGGCTGGGGGCCGGGGCAAAAAATGTCCATCCTGTCAGGAAAATGAATAAAACCAACCAGTGATAAAAGCGTGTCAGGTGTTTCATAGGTTTAAGGTTTAAGGTTTAAGGTTTCAGGTTGTGGGCTGCGAAGCAGTGGAGACGATTCGGCCGTCTAACAGTTGAACGGTGTGGGTGACAAAGGTGCTGATGCGGGGGTCGTGGGTGACGACGAGGACAGTACGGCCGTCTTGATGTAGTTCTGCTAATAGTTCCATAATGCTGTTGCCACTGGCACTATCCAGGTTGCCAGTGGGTTCATCGGCCAATATGAGTTGTGGGTTGTTGACCAGGGCGCGGGCGACGGCCACACGCTGCTGCTGGCCGCCGGATAGTTCTGTTGGCCTGTGATGTAGCCGGTTGCCTAACCCCACTCTTCCTAAAAGTTCGTGCGCCCGTTCTTGCCGCTCACGGCGGGAAACCCCGGCAAACCGCATGGGGAAGGCGACATTTTCCCATGCGCTTAAGGTGGCGATGAGGTTAAAGGATTGGAAAACGAAACCGATGGTGCGGCGGCGGTAGATTGCCAGGGTATTTTCATCCATTTCATCTACAGATTGCCCGTTGACTACAATTTTACCACTGCTGGGTCGGTCTAACCCGCCTACCAGATAGAGCAGAGTGCTTTTGCCCGAACCCGATGGCCCCATAACGGCCGTAAATGTGCCTGTGCCAATGCTCAAATCAACCCCATCCAGAGCGTGAACCGTTTCGCGCCCCATCTGGAATGATTTGTGCAGTTGGGAAACCTGGATAAAGGACATAGGTTGATGTCTACTAATGATTAGAAAAACGGCCGAATCACGGTCAAATTTTGGAATTGGGCTGAGATGAGGGCGGGGAGTGCCCGAACCAATAACAAAAGTAACATGGTGATGATGACCCCTAACCAGGTTTTGGCGGGTGGCAGGTTTTCGCTGTGGCGCATTCCATACCCCATCAGGCAGACACACCAGATAAAGTAGATGTCTATGAGGGAGAGAACGGCCGTGATAAAAATTGCCACATTACCCTCGGCGGCCGGGGCAAACCCAGAAAGGCCAGGGTAGGCAATGAGTTGATTTGTATTCATCATGGCAACTGTTCGCACAATGTCGCGCACTATGAAGGGCAATGCAGCCCAAGCCGTGATATTTACCGCTTGCTGGCTGGTGCCGCGCCCCCCTCGCAGCGTCAATGCCAGATGCACTAACCAGGCCACCACCAACCAGATAATTATCAAGGTAATAACCCCCACAATGGCTGGCAGATAATAATGAAAGGTGGGGCTATTCATGCCACTGATGGCTTGCTGAAATTGGGCTTGTTGTTCAGGGGTGTAATACTCCCAGCCAGGCGGGTAGGTGATTTGCCCGCTGGCAGCGATTTCTGTCTGAATAGAGCCGGTAATGACAACTCGCGCCAGGGTGGTAAGGATGAGAATCAGAATGGGTGTGTGCCAGATGGGGTTGCTGGCGGCGGCAATGTGGGGAAAGGTGCGGCGTGGCTGGAGCAGGGCCGTCAAAATCCATTCCAGCCGCAACCGCCGATTATCGTCAAATGAGGGTAAAAGGGTTTCGTTTGCCATAAACTCTGAATCTTACCCAATTTTGCGTAAATTGGCACAAAGTATGACAAGTTTCCCTTCCTCTTTTTTGCGGCTGCGTCAATCATAACAGGTGAAAACGGACAAACAAGCGCGAGGCCAGGGCAGCGGTTTGTTTTTCCTGGGGAGCATCCACCGGAATACCAAAGTAGCGATGGAAGTTTTGCCCACGCTCTTTTTTGTACAGGTTAAAGATTTTTTGCCGTTCAACCGGATCAGACACGGCCTCGGCGCGGGCTGGCAGGGCTTGGCCTTTGATTTCTAATGTGACCTGGGGGGTGTGCAGGGCGTTTTTATACCAGTTGGAAAGCCCCTGGTTGCTCAAGGCTACCAAACTATCACCATCGCGCAGATAGCCAATGGGGGTGGCGTGTTTTTTGCCTGTTTTACGGCCGATTGTGTTAATCACCATAATCTGCTCGCCCATTGCCCCCATCCAGTTGCGACGTAATAAAAAAACCTGAAACTGCATCGCTGCCTTAGCAAGAGAGGAGATTTTGGGAGTTTGTTGGGTATTTGTCATATAAACACACAATTGTTATAAGTCAGTAAACCTGTCCAGGGAACGCTCAAGTTGTTCTGCAAGGAAACTAACAAAAGGTTTCAGATTGCCATGATTGGCAGATTCTAATGCGTCAATATATTGTTCACGTTCTTCTTTAGGAATCGTAACATATGGTAGCAAATGGGATCGAAAAACATAGTTCATGATTAAACGTGCTACCCGCCCATTGCCATCTCGAAAAGGATGAATAGATGTGAGATCGTAGTGAGTTTGTGCAGCTAACTCAAGGATTCCTTTTATGTCATTGGGGTATAAACGGAACAACCCATGTTCCAAAGCGTGTAATGCTTGATAAAGTAGTGTGGTTACTTGTTGCCAATGGGGTGGAAGATAAGAGGTACCAGCAATTTCAACGTTTTCACTACGAAACTTACCTGCTATTTCGGGCCAAGATTGCACAAAGATTAAGCGGTGAACTTCTCGCAACTCAATAAACCCAATGAGGGTTTTGGTGAGGGCTAACTGGTCAACGTACAACAAAGCGGATTTATGACCAGCTGCTTCAAGCAGGGCTTTTTGTTTAGGTGAGATTGTCAATAGGAGTTTACATTACGAACAACTTGTTCTATTTCTGATTTACTTAGGGGACTTCCTTCAATGGCCTCAGAGTTGTAGATGAACTCTAGTTGCAGGTCTTCCATTGTTCTGCTGATCTTTTCTGAAGGTTTCGCTAATCGTTTTTGCCAGGCGGTTTGTTTATAGGCAAGGCGTTCAAACTGATCTGTGCCGGTTTCTAATGAATCTAAGAAGGCTTCAACAGCTTCTAAAACTAACTCGTCAACGGCCGTATCCCGATTTTGGGCAGCCTGTTTTAATCGTTGATAATGTATTTCCGGTAAGGTTAATTGTACAGCAGGCATGGGTGATTTCCTTATCTAATCTGTCATCGAAAATGATTATAACACAGGTTTATGACCGCTTGTGAGAACTTTCTTTTGTAGGGTCTGGTATTCGCGGAAATCGGCCGATGATAGGAAGTGCGGGCCATGAGCTTCCAGCTGCAATAACCAGGTTTTGGTTTTTTCGTTGGCCGATTGGCTCAGGGCGGTTCGGGCCAGCCCCAATAGATTTTGCCCCACGATCTGGGGATTGTCCACCTGTTGCCCCAGGGTGATGGCCTGCTGGTGATAACTTTCTGCCTGGGTGTAGTGGCCCTGGACGCAGGCCAAAAACCCCATGTTGTAGAGCAATTGGGCGCGTTGGGTGGCGGTCTGGCTGCGTTCCAGGGCTTGCACATACCAGAATTGCCCTAACAGGGTGGCTAATCGGGGTAGGATGGGGTGGTTGGTTTGGGTGGCGTGGCGCAAGGCGGCGTAGAGGTTTTGTTGTTCGGCCGTTATCCAGGGCAACCAGCGATGGCGGTCTGGGCCGGATAAACCGGTGTGGGCAGATTCGGCCGTTTTGCCAAAATAGTCCAGGTGTTTCTGGCGCAGGTTTGTGGTTTCGTCTGTTTGGTGCAGCTTTTGGCGGGCAAATTGCTCAATGGTTTGCAAAAAGTGATAACGGGTGGCATGTTCAGACGTGTGTACCACCAGCAATGATTTTTGCGCCAGTTGCCCCATGCCTTGTAAAACAGTGAAGGGTTCCTGGTCGGTTGCCAGGTGCCCCAGGATGGTTTCGGCCGTTTCCAATGTCCAACCACCCACAAATACAGCCAGATGGCGAAACAGGGTTTGTTCGGCGGTGGTGAGCAGATGGTAGCTCCACTCGATGGTGGCGTAGAGGGTTTGTTGCCGGGGTAGGGCGGTGCGACGGCCGTTTGTCAGCAGGCGAATGGCATCGTTGAGGCGATCTCCGATTTCCTGGGGGTGCAGGGTGTTGATGTGGGCGGCGGCCAGTTCAATTGCCAACGGCAGGCCATCCAGGCGGTAACAAATTTGAGCAACGGCCGCTCCAATGGCCGGGGTGAGGCGAAAACCGGGAGAAACCAGGGTGGCCCGGTCACAAAAAAGCTGCACCGCTTCAAATTGGGCCAGGTTATTTTCGTATCCGGCTTCGTAGGGGTCGGGTACCGACAACGGCAAAACGGGGTAAAGCTGTTCACCGGGAACTTGTAGGGGTTCGCGGCTGGTTGCCAGGATGCAGAGGTGGGGACATTGGTTGAGGAGGGTGTGGGCCAGGTGGGCGCAGGCGGTGATGAGGTGTTCGCAGTTGTCCAGGATGAGCAGCAGGTGATAGGGGTGCAAGTTGTCGCTGAGGGAACGGCCGTTTTCTATCATGGGTAAGGCGGCGGTAACGGCCGATTCTATCTGGGTGGCATCGGTGATGGTTGCCAGTTCTACCAACCACACGCCGTCGGCAAAACTGCCTGCCTGAAAAACGGCCGTGCCGGTTTCCAGGGCCAGGCGGGTTTTGCCGCTGCCGCCAGGGCCGGTGAGGGTGAGCAGCGAGGGGCGGGGGGTGAGGCGAGTGAGAAGGGCGCGGGTGTCGTGTTGACGGCCGATA
>CAZPEJ010000221.1:0-8163 GCA_964585465.1 uncultured Ardenticatenaceae bacterium | reverse complement strand
AAGTCATCGGGCATGTCCAGATACCCCAACCGTTTTGCCATTTTGGTGTTGTCGCGCATGGAACGGCCGGTAATGGCTAATTTTCGGCCGAATTTCACCGCCATATCGGCCGTTTGTTGAATGCGGGAAATGTGCGAAGCGAAGGTAGCCACAATCACCCGCCCGGTCGCTTTGCGAAACACATCATCAAAGGCGGCAGCTACTACCCTTTCCGAAGGAGTCCAGCCGGGCCGATCTGCGTTGGTGCTATCTGCCAGCAAACACAACACCCCACGACGGGAAAACTCTGCCAACTTGGCAAAATCGGGCGGGTCGCCATGTGTGGGAGTGTGGTCAAATTTGTAATCCCCTGTATGCACCACCAAGCCAGCCGGTGTGTCAATGCCAAACCCAACACAATCGGGGATGCTGTGAGCGACGTGGAACGGTTCAATCCGAAACGGGCCAATCTGAAAATCATCCCCGGCCTCAATGGTTTTAATTTGCACCTGGTTTGCCAGTTTGGCCTGACGAATTTTGACATCAATCAAACCGGCCGTCAGGGGGGTGGCATAAACAGGCACGGGAATGTCATCCAGGAAGTGGGGCAATGCACCCACATGGTCTTCGTGCCCGTGTGTGAGCAACATAGCCCGTACCTTCTCTTTTCGTTCTGTCAGGTATTTATAATCTGGAATAATGGCATCAATGCCCCACATATCATTTTCGGGGAACATAATGCCAGCGTCTACAACAATAATTTCATCTTCATACTCAAAAGCGGTCATATTTTTGCCGATTTCCCCCAGACCGCCTAAGGGGAGAATCCGTAATTTGGAACTCATAGTACCTCCAACAGGCAACCCACACGAACAAACGAATAACACGAATTTTATAAAAGTTTATTCGTGCCATTCGTCCATTCGTGTGAGTTGTCGTGTAATAAAATTTGGAAAACTCAAACGCGCAACAACCACCAGACCAGGGTGATTAAAACTGTTTGTAACAACGTTAAAAAGATGGTCAGAAATTTTAACATACCACCTAACGGCCGATGACTAACCACTTTTTCGGCCGTTTTTACCATTGGCCCCGTCCCATATCGCAAAACAGCTACCGAGATGTTGTCTTTCCCGCCCCGTTGGTTGGCTAACTGGATTAACGCCTGGGTTGCTTCGGCCGGGGCAAGCTGGGAAACCAGGTTGCCAATTTCAATATCTTCCACATGCTGAACCAACCCATCGGAACACAAGGTTAAAATGTCCCCCACTTCTAACTGGAGGGGAAACAAATCTATTTTGGGGGTTCTTTCTGATCCCAGACTGTAAAGGATGACGTTTTTGCGTGGGTGGTCTTTCGCTTCTTCCTCGGTGATGGCCCCTTCTTCTACCAGCTTGGCAACCAGGCTTTGGTCTTTGGTAATTTGGCGGATGAATCCATTGCGCCAGTAATACCCGCGACTATCCCCCACATTGCCCAGAAACAGTTGATTGCCACTAATAACGGCCGCTACCATTGTGGTTGCCATGCGGCTGTTGTTATTCCGCTCTGCCACCATCTGCCGCAGGTCGGTATTGGCTGCCTGCATGGCATCTACCAGGCGTTTCCCCCAATCAGGCTCCTGGTCATTTGCCAGGTAATGTTCTAAGGTGCGTTCACAAGCAAACTGGCTGGCTATTTCTCCGGCATCTGCCCCGCCCACCCCGTCTGCCACAATGTATACCCAGCCATTTTTCTCTTCATCGGCCGTATCCATCGGCTCCCGAAAAGTGACAAAATCCTCATTGTGGTCGCGGATTTGACCCTGATCTGTGCGTAACGATACCTCGATTCGCCCCTGATTGCTCATATCCGAAACTATAGCCCTAAACCAGTTAGATAGCAAGAGGGATGGGGGGAAGGAGTGGTGAATTGTGAATGGTGAATGGTGAATTGTGAATGGTGAATGGCACAATTCCATTCACCATTTGCCATTTTTTTTACGGTTCGCTGGCGGCCAGGAGGAAGTACTCCTCGGTGCGCTGGACGGCCAGTTGGGCAGCGGTGGTAGGGTCTATGTCGCCGTAGAAAACTCGCTCAATTTCTTGATCGGCCGTTCCTTCAATTTCATCCCAGGTGCTAATGACCGGCAAGATGTGGCTGATGGCGGCATTGTCCAACCATACCTGGCTGCGGCTGGGGGCCTGGGTGCTGTCCAGAAACGCCTCCGACTGGGCAACTGCCATCAACGAAGGCACTGTACGGCCGCTTTTTGCCACAATTGTCTGCCCGGCAACAGAGTTTGCAAACTCGATGAAGGCCCAGGCAGCCTGGGGGTTTTCGGCCGTTGCCGATAAACAGTACCCATCACTATGTAGCACATTTGCCGACGTTTTTCCATTGGGCAGGGGAGCCACATCCCACCGGAAATCCTCAATTTCGCGGAAGGTGGGAGTCACCCGCCTGCTATCCACATACATGGCGGTTAGCCCGGCCACAAAACGGCTTTGGCTATCTTGCGAGGCTTCTTCAATGCGGTCGGGCACCACCCCATGCACCTGGCGCAACTCTACAAACCATTGTAAGGCTTGCAGCGACGGGAAGCGGGTTAAGGTGAGTTGGGTGGGGTTGGCCTCATCATCTACCAACAGACCTTCGTTTTGCCAGATGTAGGGGGCCAGGCGAATGAGTGAGGGTTCTATCCCCAGGCCATATTGGTCAACCTGACCATCTCCGTTCTTGTCGAGGGTCAACAATTCGGCCGTTGTGACAAAATCCTCCCATGTCCACTTGTCGGGTGGATAAGGAACACCTGCTGCATCAAACAAATCCAGGTTGTAATACACCACCTGGCTAGAAACATTTTGCGGCAGGCAAACCAACTCCCCATTCCAGGTAAACGCTTCCAGAGCGATGGGGTAAAAATCGTCCAGTTGGATCACCTGGCTATTTTGGAAAAAGGGGTCAAGCGGTTGCAACAAACCGGCAGCGGCAAAGCTGGCGATGCGGCGATAGTTCATCAAGGAGATGTCGGGTGGTGTTCCGGCGGCATAATCCGTTGCCAGCCGGGTGCGGTAATCGTTTTGGGAGGGAATGTGGGTGACTTCAATATGAATGTCTGGGTGGTCTGCTGTAAAGGTTTCTACCAACTCCACATATGCCTGATATTCGGCCGCATCCCCAAAAACCATAAAAGAAACCTGGGTAAGTTTCTGGGAGCAGGCCGTGTTCCAAAGGCACAGCATAAAAAGTAAAATGAGTTTTTTGATGGGTTTAGGCATTTTGACCTTTTGTGGTTTATGAAAATTTATCGTGAGCGTCTAAAAAACTGCCCGTTTTTGTTCGTAGTAACCGCTTTAGCGGTTTGGGCGCAGAGACGCTGAGGGCTTTCTGTACTCTGCGCTTCCACACCTCGGCGCGGTTTATGCCCTCTACCGATTAAAAAACTCCTTCGTCAACTCATTTGCCGATTGGATGACTTCTTCCACTGTGGCTTGCCCATAAAAAGCGCGTTCAATTTCGCGGCTAACGGCTTCTTCGATGTTGATCCAGGAGGGGGTGATGGGGACGTGGCGCAGGTTGGGGATGTTGTCCAGAAAGACCTGGCTGCTGGCCGGGAGTTGGCCGGGGGTCAGGAAGGCAGGCGAAACGGCGATACTTTGCAGGGAGGGAACGGTGCGCCCTAACTCGGCTAACAGTTGTTGCCCGGCCGCAGAGATGGCGTATTCGATAAATGTCCAGGTGATGTCTTTGTTGGCTGCCTGGGCAGACATGCAGTAGGCATCGCTGTGTAAGATGTTGACAGGGCTGCCGTTGCTGGGGATGGGGGCTATGTCCCATTCAAACCCGGTGATGGTGCGGAAGGTGGGGGTGGCGCGGCGGCTGTCGAAGATCATGGCTAAACGGCCGTTCATAAAACGACTTTCGCTCGACTCTGCTTCCTCTGCCACTGCATCGGGCACCACTTTTTCCTTCACTTGCAAATCTACAAACCATTGAAACGCGGCCAACGCTTCTGGGGTGTCTAAGGTTAACCGGGTGGGATTTTCGGCATTGTCCACCACATCTCCCCCGTTTTGCCAGATAAAGGGAGCCAGCCGGATAATGGTTGGTTCCATCCCCACCCCATATTGGTCAATGGTACCATCTCCGTTTTGATCCTGGGTCAGGGCCTGGGCGGCTGCCAAAAAGTCTGCCAGTGTCCAGCCTGCGGCCGGGTAGGGAACACCTGCCGCATCAAAGAGGGATTTGTTGTAGTACACCACCAGACTGGACACGTTCTGCGGAATACACCACAACTGCCCGTCCATCTCGAACCCTGCCAGGGCGGTGTCATAGAAGTTGGCTGGTTGAATCAATTTGCTTTGTGCCAGGTAGGGGCCAAGCGGCTCCAGCCCACCCGCAGCCGCAAAGGGCGGGAAACGGCGATAGTTGAGCAACATGACATCGGGGGGGGAGCCAGTGGAAAAATCTATTGCCAGTTGGCGGCGATATTCACTATCGCTGGGGATGTGGCGCAATTGGATAGTGATGTCGGGGTGGGTTTGTTGGAAGGAGTTGACCATTTCTTCATAAACGGCAAATTGTTCGGGGTCGCCAGAAACCATAAAAGAGACGGTTTGTGGTTCGTTTCCGCCGCAAGCGACAAGAATTAAAACAAACAGGGCAACAGCCAGGAAGCTGTGCCATCGGGTAACTATCGTTTTTGTGTTCATTTGATACCTTTGGAGATTAGAGCGTGGGGAGTGGAAAATCTCTAATCTCAATGAAAGTGTCGGTTTAGACGTAAGTGTAAAACAGTGCATACCCACAGCGGGGTTGTAAAGGTGCAACCCTCTGTGAATTTATGTATTTTCTCTGTGTGGCGTTGTGTTGTTACTTTTTCAGGTTTGTGGTGGTTTTTTGGGTGGAGGGAGGGAGAGTTGGGAGATACGGCCGTTTTCCTGCCATACTCCTCTTACTAAATGATTGTTATTGGCGGGCACTGTCCACAAATTGCCACACAGGCCATTGATGGAGGCGCGATAGTGAACAGGTGTGGTAGTGGGTTGGTTATTTATTCCTGTCAACGAAACTTCACATTGTTGTTGTGAGCGATAGCGGTGTAACGGGGGGTGTTGGGTCTCTCCTGCTAGGTGTTCTGACCGATGTAGGGGCGGGGATGAAAAAACAGCCAGGGTAAGGGCAGAAAGCGAAACGGCCGAATACCCTATCCACCCCAAGAACATGATGCACAATAGGGTTTTCA
This sequence comes from uncultured Ardenticatenaceae bacterium, assembly GCA_964585465.1. Taxonomy (GTDB): domain Bacteria; phylum Chloroflexota; class Anaerolineae; order Promineifilales; family Promineifilaceae; genus CAZPEJ01. The sequence goes on along the minus strand of CAZPEJ010000221.1, from coordinate 2,957 downwards.
AAATCGGCCGTTGTTTTACTGCCAGAAGGTTAGATACAAAACTCACCATAGGTTCCCATTATATCCGCCGATGGTCAACGGTCGAGCCGGGTAAAGTAGCGTTGCACCAGCAAAAACAGCAGTACCGGGATAGCGGTGGCAAAAACGGCTGCTGCCATGAGCAACGGCCATTCGGAACGTTCCATCTGTTGGAGCAGTTGCAGGCCAACGGGCAGGGTAAACTGGTTTTGGGAGCGCATGTAAAGTAACGGGCTGATAAAGTCTCCCCAGTAAAAAACAAAAGAGAGCAAGGCCACCCCAACGGCCGTTGGTCGGGCAATTGGGAATGCTATCAACCACCAGCTTGCCAAAACACCCGCCCCATCTAGCCGCGCCGAGTCATAGATCAGGGAGGGAATGCGGCGGAAGGCGCGATAAAACATTAACACATAAAATGGACTGCTTCCCATCCAGGCAGGGGCGATGAGTGCCCAAATGCTATCTATCCACCCCACCTGTTTGTATACCAAAAAACGGGTTGACCAGAGGGCAATACCCGGCACCATCAACACCATCAAAGAAAGTAAGACCCAACGACGCTGACTGGGGCGGGGTAGTTGAGCCATGGCAAACCCAGCCCATGAACTGGTGATTAAGGTGAGGGGAACTGCCAGGGAGACCACCAGTAAGGAGTTGAGCGTAAAACGGCCGAATGGCACCAACCGCCACACCCGCGCAAAATTTCCCAACGTCACCCCATCCGGTAACAGTTGCAAGGTTTGGGGTAGCGGGTTGCCCAAAGGGTGCAACGATGCAGCCACCATCCATAAAACAGGCAACCAAAAGAGTACCATCACCAGGGTGCGTAGGGGGGAGATATAAAAGGAAGATCGTTTCATTTTAATAATTGGGTGTGTGTTGCGTATGGTCTATTGCCTGTCAGCCTGTCGGAGAAGGGCAGAATAACATGCAGATGAAACGAATGCACGCGGATAAACCCAGAGAAGAAAAATCCGCGAAAACCCGTCAAACCCGTGTCATCCGCGTTCCATTGTGACTTTTCCGACAAACTGTGTCTGTGACGGGTTATAACACAAATGTTTCCTCTGTTGCGCCAATTTCCCATTGCCGGGCAATGACGTATAGGCTTAGAACGACCAGGCCGGTGAGGGCGTACAAAATCCATAGGGCGGCACTGGCTGTGCCAAAGGAGAGTAAGTCAAAGGCTTGTTCGTAAACAAAAAGTGGCAGGGTGTAGGTGGCGTAGTATGGGTTGCCCTGGGTGGTCAGGTAGATGGTGGCAAATGAGTCTTGTAAGGTTAAGACGACATCGCGGAAAGAGAGCAGGAGGAGGATGGGAGCCATGAGGGGCAAGGTGATGTGAAAAAAAATGTTGCCGGGGCTGGCCCCATCTATGCGGGCGGCATCTTCCAATTCGGGGGGTAAATCTTGCAGGGCGGCCAATGATACCAGGAATCCTTCGCCGATTTGCCAGAAGGACATGAGGATGAGGGCGGGTTTGGCCCACAGGGGGTCGGCAAACCAGGCGGGGGCGGCGATGCCGACAGCGCGCAAGAGCAGGTTTAAGGGGCCAAACAGGGGGTTGAGAATCCACAACCAGCCCAGGGCGTAGGCAGCGGTGGGGATGATGCTGGGGAGAAAAACGGAGGCACGAAACCAGGCCAGGAAACGGCCGTTTCGCTGCATCAGTCGGGCTAACAAAAAGGCCCCAGCTACCCGCAACGGCACCGGCACCAACACCAACGCCAGCGCGTTTTGTACACTCAGGGCAAACAGTTCATCTGTATAAGCCAGCACAAAATTGAGTTCTCCCACCCAGGAGGGCGCAGACAGGCCATTGTAGCGGTAAAAAGCCAGTCCAAAGGAAAGAACGGCCGGAATGATCACAAGAAACAGAATGCCAGAAATGTATGGAAGCAGAAGCAGTCGTAGACGGTTGTGGTAACTCATAAACAGGCGATAGTTTACCACCGTTTGCAGGGATTGGTGCAACCATCTTATCAAATCAACTTTCCGTGTTATAATCTGCCTGGGAACATTTGAGCTATGACAAAACGTAAGCGTGAGAACCAGCCCATCCCCAAACAGCGGGCAGCGGCCAAAAGTAAAGCGATTCGTGGCGGCACACAAAATAAACGGCCGTCAGCCACCCCCACCGCCAGACCCTTGCCCCCTCGCCCCCGATTGAACCAGACACAAAGAGGGTTGCTGTTAGGCATGGCCTTGATTTTCCTCACCTTTGTTCTCATCCTCAGCCTCCTTTCGCCCAACCAGGGGCAGATGACCACCGCTCTGTCGCAGTTGAACTGGCGGCTTTTTGGCTGGGGTGGGGTGATTACCCCGGTGTTATTGGGTGGGGTGGGGTATTACCTGGTGGCGGGTGGGATGGGACAACGGCCGTCTTTGCCTTTGCGCCGTCTGGTGGGTTTGGGGCTGCTGTTTACCGTTTTTGCGGCGTTTGCCACCCTATGGCCGATGGCCCGCGAGAGCCTGGATGTGTGGCAGATTGCCCAGGCTGGGCGTGGGGGTGGTTATTGGGGTGGGCTGGTTGTTTATGCGTTATCCGGGGCTATTGGCAACCTGGCAACCATTTTTATTTTGGTGGTTATTGGGTGTGTGGGGGCGGTGTTGACGGCCGGGCTGAAAAGCGCAGAAATCGCTGCGCTGCTCAAAACCCCCTGGCGGCCCCGCCCCAACGCAGTGGTACCCGATGTTCCTACCTCCCGCGATATTCCCATCAACTCCGGCCGGGCCATCCGCGCCGAACCACCCGCGCCAGCCACCACCCAACCCATCACCCAACCCGCCTTACCTATTATCAATGCCGCCCCAGTAGAAAATAAACCACCGGAACCAGCTAAAACAGAACGGCCGTCGCTCTTTACCCGCAAACCCAAAGCTGAACCCCCAAAAACGGCCGAAACTGCCCCCACCCAGACCCCTATCTTTATTGGTAA
>CAZPEJ010000220.1:7062-8179 GCA_964585465.1 uncultured Ardenticatenaceae bacterium | reverse complement strand
TACTGATTACTGGGTACTGATACTTGTGTCATGATTTCGGCAATACGTTCGCCCGTTTTGCCATCCCACAGAGGTGGAATTTGCCCTTTTTTAGGTTCTCCTCGTAAGGTACGAGCCACTTCTGCTTTCAGGCTGACCATTTCTTGCCCGACCAGAATGTTGGTGCCCAGGGTTACGGTAATCGGCCGTTCTGTGTTTTCTCGCACCGTTAAACAAGTCACACCGAGATAAGTGGTTTCTTCCTGAATCCCACCAGAATCAGTAATCACCAGGATAGCGTGTTGTTGCAAGGCCAGAAAATCGAGGTACCCCACAGGCTCTATCAGCTTCAGGCGGTTGTCATCGAATTGCCAGTTGTGCAGGCGGGCACGGGTGCGCGGGTGAATGGGAAAAAGCAGGGGCAACTCCTGGCTGATCTCTGCCAGGGTGGTGAGAATTTGTTGCAAGGTGGCTGGATTGTCTACATTTGACGGCCGATGTAGTGTCACCAGGCCATAGGTTTGCAGATTCAACTGCTGCTGCAAAATGGGCCAGCGAGCAGCCACCTGGGGCAACAGGCGAATCAAGCTGTCAATCATCACATTGCCAACACAATGGATTTTTTCCGGCGAGATACCCTCCCGTTTCAGGTTGTTATCTGCATCGGGGGAGGGGGTAAACAGCAAGGAGGCTAACTGGTCTGTGAGCTGGCGGTTAATTTCTTCTGGCATGGTGCGGTCGTAAGAACGTAAACCCGCCTCCACATGGGCCACCGGAATGAACAACTTGGCACACACCAGGGCGGCGGCAATGGTGGAATTGACATCCCCATACACAATGACCCAATTCGGCCGTTTTTCTAGCACTACTTTTTCAAAACGGGTCATCACTTCGGCCGTTTGTACCGCGTGGGAACCAGAGCCAACTTCCAGGTTGACATCGGGTTCGGGCAGCCCCAACTCGTGGAAAAAAACGGCCGACATATTCGCATCGTAATGTTGCCCGGTATGAACTAGCAGTTGTTCCACCCAGGGGTATTGCCGCAAAGCAGCGATGACCGGGGCGGCTTTCATAAAATTCGGCCGTGCCCCCACCACATGAATGATTTTCACCATTGCCCGCTTTGTATCCTCTAATT
>CAZPEJ010000220.1:5690-6962 GCA_964585465.1 uncultured Ardenticatenaceae bacterium | reverse complement strand
CGCAAAACTTCCTTTTTGAACTGTACAAAATCCGGCAACCGATTATTTACCACTTCTATCAAAACAGTTGCATCTATCCGGTCGTAACGACGAATAATAAAATTGCGAAACTGCACCATTTTGGTGTAGGCAGGAGAAGGTGACAAAACCCCCATTTGGATGCACTTTTCAACAGCTTCGTTTCCTGTCAGGGCTGGTGTTTGTTCGGCGAGCGAAAGAATGCGCTGACAAATGTCAATCACCACTTCAACCAATAACTGTAAATCCCGTTCAATGGCGCGTTGGGTTAGCCAATCCGTTTCGATTTGTTCTTGTGTAACGATGCCTAACGAATTTAATTCGATGAGGATTTTGTCAAGCGTATTTAACTTGTCCAGGATAATTCCGTTGATCATGAAGGGATTATACGCAAAAAGGTCTATATCAGGCACAACATCCTGTTCACTGTCCACAGGTCACTGCTTACTCTTGATGAGGCGCAAAACGGCCGTTTCAAAACCACTGTTCGGTACAAATAACAGGTTAAGTCGTTTGACAACGGCCGTTCTGGCCGCCAGATAACCCTCCAACAAACCGCGCAGATGGGCCAGGGTGACTTTGGTGTCCGGTGAATAGGTGGCTTGCAGTAACCCTTTGCGGGCAGGTTCTTCCGGCGGCAAGATGCCAAACAAAGCAGGCAAAGTGAAATGGAGCAGTTGCAAGTAAATGGTAAACGGTTTGTCGTAATCCCCCCGCAACAACAGCCGATAAACATCCCAAAACATGACCCAAAACCGGTTATCTAACTGGGTCAATGCTTCCGCGCTCAGGTGAGGGCGGGGAAAATAGAGTTGGGCTGATTGAGCCTGGAAAGTTTCGCCCCACTTATCGGCCGTATCCTTCAAAATGCGAATATCCCGATCCCAGGGATTCGGCCGTAACTCTTGCTGGGTTTCAAACCGGTAATCTGCTTTACTGCCGTTGCTGTAGAGGACAATGTGAAAAAACGGCCGAATATGCTCCGCATCAAACGAACGGGCAGGCACATAGGGCATTACCGACTGCACAAACTCCTGCCGCTTTTGCCACACCTCTTCCCGCCTGGTGGCATCGGCAAACACCAGGGCAATATCCAGATCAGAATAAGGGTCATCCGTGCGACGGCCGTATGACCCCGCCAGAAAACAGGCCACAATATCTGCTTCACCCATCACCCGCTGTTGCAGGCGCACAATCACCCGTTCTTGCTCAAACATAAAAAATGTACCAGAGAGGTGGTTTAGGAATGAAAAT
>CAZPEJ010000220.1:0-5590 GCA_964585465.1 uncultured Ardenticatenaceae bacterium | reverse complement strand
CCGTTCTTGCTCAAACATAAAAAATGTACCAGAGAGGTGGTTTAGGAATGAAAATTAAACAACTTATAGGTCTGAGATTAGAGATTGGAGATTAACAAGTAGTTCAATCTCCAATCTCTTGATAATCATCTGAATACAACGCGGATGTTACCCAAAACAGTCAACAAACCTTAAACTGAACACAGAAACCGCCCCCAATACCAACCCCATGCCCACCTGAAGTGGCGTATGCCGTTTCAGGTAAAGGCGAACGGCACACACCAAAATGACAAAAGGAAATACAATCGCCAGACTGGGCAACCAGCCAAACACCAACCCCACCAGCACCAGGGTAGCCATAATACCCGTCGAATGCAGGCTGATGAGGGTGAACATGTTAATGAAACCCAGGGCAGTCAGCTCAACGATGTTAAACATGGTCATACATTGCAGCAGGGGTGGCCCCTCGAACCAGGCCATGATCCCCCAGGTTAGGGCGGCACAAAAAACGGCCGAAATATAAGGCAAATGCCGTTCGCCCATATTGCTCATGTGTAGTTCAGCAATTCGCCCCGTTTTGAGCAGATAAAGCACAAACAAAATGGGCAACAGGGAAACCATTAACCCATAAACCACCCCCCAGACCAACCCCGGCCAAAAGGGTAACTCGTGCCAGGCAAAAGCAAACCCCAAAATGGCAAACATCACCGGTGGGCTGACCACATTCGAGAAAATGCGAGCCACCCTCACCCAACCAATCCGGTCGGCTCTAAACGTATCGCGGGGGGTACTCATGGGGAGTAGGGGACAGTAAACAGTGAACAGTGAACAGTTAGTATCTACTGTCCACTGTTCACTGTTTACTGTTTACTGTTCTAACTGGTTCCTTCTTCCCAGGAGTTCAGGTATTTCACCTGTTCGGCCGTTAAGGTATCAATTTCAATGCCCATAGAGTGTAGTTTGATACGGGCAATCTCTTTGTCCACACTTTCTGGCACCGCATACACCTGGTTTTGCAGGTTAGCCTGGTTTTCGACCAGGTATAGGGCACTGAGGGCCTGGTTGGCAAAACTCATATCCATCACGGCTGCCGGGTGCCCCTCGGCAGCGGCCAGGTTGATCAGGCGGCCTTCACCGAGTAGATTCAATTTACGGCCGTCTTTTAAGGTAAACTGTTCCACAAACGGCCGTACCCGACGGGGTTCATCCACCGACAACGCCCGCAACGCCGTTTTATTCACTTCCACATCAAAATGGCCCGAATTGGCTAACAAAGCCCCATCTTTCATCACTTCCAGATGGTGTTTATCAATCACATTGATGTCACCCGTAGCCGTCACAAAAATATCACCCACCGCAGCCGCCTCAATCATTCGCATCACGCGGAAACCATCCATCACCGCCTCCAACGCCTTTAATGGGTCAATTTCGGTGACAATCACATCTGCCCCCAACCCTTTGGCACGCATCGCAATCCCCCGGCTGCACCAGCCGTACCCACCAACCACCACCTTTCTGCCTGCAATCAGGTAGTTGGTGGCACGAATCACCCCATCCATCGTAGATTGCCCGGTGCCATACCGGTTGTCAAACATGTGTTTGGTCATGGCATCATTCACGGCAATCATCGGGAAACCCAATTTGCCGTCTGCGGCCATGGCCCGCAGGCGCACGATACCCGTCGTTGTTTCTTCAGTGCCACCTATCACATATTGCATCATTTCGCGGCGAGATTTGTGCAAAGTACTCACCACATCCGCCCCATCATCCATTACCACATTGGGTTTGTGGTCAATAATGGCATTGATGTGGCGATGGTAGGTTTCGGTATCTTCTCCTTTGATGGCAAAAACGGGGATTTCAAAATGGCTAACCAGGGAAGCCGCCACGTCGTCTTGGGTGCTGAGGGGGTTACTGGCGGACAACACCACATCGGCCCCACCCGCTTGCAAAGCTACCACCAGATTGGCGGTTTCCGTTGTGACGTGCATACAACCACTAACACGCATTCCGGCAAACGGCCGATCCTGTTCAAATTGGGTTTTAATCCCACGCAAAACAGGCATCTCCTGTTCCGCCCATTCAATTCGCAGCCGGCCACCCGGTGCCAGGTCTGGATTTTTAATATCAAATTCCATGAAACGTACTCTCCTTAAAGTTAATAAACAGTTTGTCTTCAGTCGGCGCAGGCCAACTTTGCAAAGGTTGGTGCAGTTTCAACTGCTGTAGCTGTAAAACTACAGCAACACATCCAACGCCCCTTCATCATCAAAATGTTGGCGATAACGAGCCACAAATTGTTCTTTGGTAAAACGGTGGCTCTGGGTGCCAAGCTGCTCCAGCACATAGGTGGCGGCCAATGCCCCCATGCGCCCGGCCACTCCCCAGGGCAGCCTTAATTGCATTCCCCGCATCAACCCGGAACGATAAGCATCTCCCGCGCCGGTTGGCTCCACCACCTGCTGGGGTAGCACAGGCGGGATTTCGTGCCGTTCCCCACCGGCAAAGAGTGTAGAACCCTCTGCCCCTTTTGTCACCAACAACCCTTGCACCCGACTCAAAATTTGCTGTTCATTTAACCCCGTTTTCTCCTGGATGACATGGTACTCATACTCGTTGGTGGTGAGCATGGCGCACCCTTCCAGGCCGTTTAACAAATCTTCGCCCGAAAAACGGGCCGTTTGCTGGCTAGGGTCATAAATGAAAGGAATACCCAACTGGCGGCACTCTTGGGGGTATTGACGCATAGCGGTAGGGTCGTTGGGTGAAATGATAACCAGTTTGGCATCGGGGGCATGGGTGGCAAAGGACAATTGGGCGGCCGCCGACATGGCTCCGGTGTAGAAGCTGGCAATTTGGTTTTGTGCCTGGTCGGTATTGACAAAGAAGGAGGCACAATACTCGTCAGCAATTTCCACAATGGCTGAGGTGTCAATCCCTTGCTGCTCTAGCCAGGTGCGGTACTCGGCAAAATCTTGCCCGGCCGTTGCCATGATGGTGGGGTGGTCGCCCAGCAGGGCCAGGGTATAGGCAATGTTGGGGGCTGTGCCACCGCGCTGCCGTTTCATGGAGTCCACCAGGAAACTGAGGCTAATGCGGTGCAGTTGGTCGGCCAGGAGCATATCGGTGAACCTGCCGGGGAAATTCATTAAATAATCAAATGCAATGGAACCAGTGACTACAATTTTCATATCGGTTTCAGGTTTCAGGTTTCAGGTTTGGGGTTATTGGTTGCTGGTGATGGGCCGGGAAACGGCCGTTTTGAACACAGGCGAGAACCCTAAACGATCACGGAACATAATGAACAGGGCTTTGAGGCCATCTTTGGTTTTTATTTTTTTGCCTTCCGCATAAGTGCGCGGGTTATAGTTGATGGGAATTTCCAAAATGTCATAACCAGCCAGCAAAATTTTGTTGGGCAATTCAAAATCAAGGCTAAAATCGGTGGTCGTCAGATTAAGTGATTGGGCGATGTCGGCACGTACCATTTTGGTGGCAGTCGCTACATCAGTGAGGTGGCCGCCAAAGAGGAGGTTGGTAACGGCCGTTAAAACCCGCACCCCCAAATACGCATGGGCATACTCATACTTCACCTCACCCCCCAAAATGCGTGAACCAAAAACGGCCGTTGCATTTGTTTCCGCCGCTTTTTTACAAAACCTGGGGTGTTCGGCCGGGTCATACTCCTTGTCTGCATCCTGGATAATCAGATAATCCCCTGTCATGTGGGTGATACCCGTGCGAATAGACATACCCTTGCCCATGTTGCGCTCATGGAAAATCACCCGCACCCCAGGCATGTTGATCCCATACAAAATGTCACGGGTGCCATCCGTCGAACAGTTATCCACCACAATAATCTCTCGCTCCCACCCCGGCCCTAAATTCACCTGATGGGTGCGCTCAATCACCTCCTGAATGGTGGCCCGTTCATTGTAACAACAAATAATGACCGATAATTTCATCTTCTTGCAAAATTGAGGACTGAGAACCACTTCTTGCGATGTCGTCCTCAGTCCTCAAAATCATCCTGCCTTTTCAAGTTTCCTGGCGATTATAACACAGCCTGGGTGATCTCCAAGAAAAACGGCAGGTAACAGGTGATTCGGAACGGTTCGGCCCTCTGGACGGTTCGGTTTATTTTTTGACAACCCCAGAGGGCAACGGTATAATCGCCTTTCGTTGTGTGGGCTGCCCAACCACTCCCCACACACTTTATAAATCAGACCTTACCGGCATCCCAGATGCCGGTTCTTTTTGGAGGTAATGTGTACGCAATTATTGAAAGTGGTGGCCGGCAATACCGCGCCGAAGAAGGCCATAGTCTCAGTGTAGAGAAGCTGCCTTATGAAGTCGGTACACAGATTGAAATTGACAAGGTGTTGCTTTTGGCAACCTCTGGCGGGGTGCAAGTGGGCCAACCAGTGGTGACGGGGGCAAAGGTCAAAGCAACTGTGACTGACCAGTTTCGTGGCGAAAAAATTTTTGTCTGGAAATATCACCCGAAAGAACGGTATCGTCGTCGCCGGGGGCATCGTCAAAATTATACGCGTCTGCGGATTGATGAAATTGTTGCAGAATAAGGAGAGCGTGAATCATGGCACATAAAAAAGGTAGCGGCTCGTCCCGAAACGGCCGTGATAGTAATTCCAAACGACTCGGTGTTAAACGATATGGTGGGGAACTGGTGCGCCCCGGTAGCATCATTGTGCGGCAAAAAGGCACCAAACTGCGTCCGGGCGAACACGTCGGGTTGGGGCGTGATTTCACCATCTACTCATTGGTAGAAGGAGAAGTGAAGTTTGAAACCCGTCACGGCCGTAAATATGTCACCGTTCAACCCAAAACGGAGGTGGTCGCATGAGAAAAGGTATTCATCCCAAATGGCACCCTGAAGCCAAAGTGTTGGTAGATGGTCAGGTCGTTATGACTGTTGGCTCCACCCAACCTGAAATCCGGGTGGAAATCTGGTCTGGCACCCACCCCTTTTACACCGGTACCCAACGCCTGGTAGACACCGAAGGGCAGGTGGATCGATTCTTGCGTAAACTGCAACGCCGCGAAGCTATTCGCTCGGAACAGGAAAACAAACAAGAGAAAAAATCCCCCATTAACCTGGAAGTGAAAGCGATGGCTTTGGGTGTTCGTGCCGAAAAAGCCCTGGAAGAAGCAGGTGTTGTCACCGTTGGCGACCTGGTGGAATTGATGAAAAAGGGTGAAGATGCCTTGTTAGCCATTCCGGGTGTGGGGCAAAAGGCGTTAATTGATATTAGACGATATTTGCGAGCCGAAGGGTTGATTTAGTTAATTCGGCCGTTTTTAACATCACGATTAAACGGGGCAGGTGCGGAAACGTATCTGCCTCGTTTTATTATCCAAGATGACCTATGAAACATTCACGAGGCAGGATTGAACTGATTTGTGGCAGCATGTTTAGCGGCAAAACGGAAGAACTCATTCGCCGGTTACGTCGCGCGGTGATTGCCAAACAACAAGTACAGGTTTTTAAACCGGTGATTGACACCCGTTATCATGTCGAACGAGTCACATCCCATACTGGACTGGATTTCCAGGCCCGGCCCGTTACCGCTGCCCAGGACATTTTGCAATG
>CAZPEJ010000219.1:2042-8235 GCA_964585465.1 uncultured Ardenticatenaceae bacterium | reverse complement strand
GTTGTATAACGGGCCGTCGGGCTGCGGTAAACAACCACCCGACGGAGTGGTGTGGTATCTGGTGGTAGAGCGGATTGTGCAGCCCAACCCGTTATTGGTGGAAGGGTACACACCTGGGGCGATTAGGGTAATCAGTGGTGATGTGACCCCAATTGGTCAACTGCCCACCATTGCCCCTGGCACGCCGGGGTTGCCTGCGCCCACATCGGCCGTTTTGTCAGCCACCCCCACCCCCTTAACTGGTGTTGCCACCCTCAACACCACCCCCACCCAACCGGTCACCTCCATTCCGGGGGCCTCGGCCACCGCCACCAATACCTTGCCACCAGGAGTTACCCTGACCGCTACCCGCACCCCCACCCCTAACCTCAGCGTCACCGCCACCCGTACCTCGGCCCCTACTCCGACGGTTACACCTGGTTTGCCCCCACCGCCCTCCACCACGCCGCAGGGGTACCCCCCACCGCCTGTATCCCCTTCACCAGCCAGCGGGTCATCTACCCCGCCTTACCCATAATGGTTTGTAACGCTGTTTAACCTCTTTGGCATTTAATCACAAAACACACAAAGGTTATTGGCACGGTTTTATGACAACATTTATTTCTTCTCTCGCGCCACCCGATATACAGCCTGACATGGCTTACTGGTTTTTGTTTCGTGGTGATAAGTTGTTGGTGAAACTGGAAGGAGAAACGGCCGTTTTGCCCTTCATAGCGCAACCAGAAAGTTGGGGGGTAACGGCCGTTCGTCCACCTTTATACCTGGGGTACCTGGCTGCGGATTCGCCCCGCCACTGTTACACGGCCGAGTTGCCAGCCCACCAGGAAGCCCCAGAAGGGCTGGTTTTTCTGGGGTTGCGCCAATTGTTTAATCTCCTGGGGGAAACCCTTTTCTGGGTGGCGGGCCGGGCCGTGCAAATTGTGGATTGGGATCGCAACCACCAGTTTTGCGGCCGTTGTGGCGCAGCCACCCACATTGTCACTGGCGAACGGGCACGAAAATGTCCCCAATGTGACCTGAGCAGTTACCCACGTATCTCCCCGGCTATGATTGTGCGGGTAGAACGACAAGACGAAAACGGCCGAACCATTCTGCTGGCTCGTGCCAATCGGTTTCCGCCGGGGTTTTATAGCGTCCTGGCTGGATTTGTGGAACCTGGGGAAACGTTAGAGCAATGTGTCGAACGGGAAGTGCGCGAAGAAGTGGGTCTTGAAGTAAAAAACATCCGTTACTTTGGCAGCCAACCCTGGCCCTTCCCCAACTCACTCATGATCGCCTTCACCGCCGAGTATGCGGCTGGCGACATCACCCTGGACGAAACTGAAATTTTGGAAGCTGGCTGGTATTCGGCCGATTCCCTCCCCCAAATCCCCCCACCGCTGAGTATTGCCCGGCGGCTGATTGACGACTTCTGTTTACCAAAACCATCGTAGAGAGTAAACAGTAAACAGTAAACAGTAAACAGTTACTGTTCACTGCCCACTGTTCACTGTCCACTGCTCACCGTCCACTGTCCACTGTTCACTGTCCACTATCCCCTGTCCACTATCCCCTACTCTCCCGTCGGTATCGTTTCTGGCATGGCTGCCCGGCCACCCGCGCCTGCCACAAGCCGGACTTCAAACGGTTTATTTGCTTCTGGCGACCATTGCAGCAGTTCGGGCAAGTTGCGACGGAACCCTGGTTTGCCGGGCACCAGACGCAAAAAGGTTAACTGGCTATCTCCACGCAGCAGCCGTTCCTCCTCGCTAAAAACTGGCACCCAGGCCCCCGTATTCACATACCATTGGCGATACCCTGGGCCACCTGCGCCAGGGGTTAGCTCTTGCACATTGGCCCCGTGATCGTGCCCAAAAACAAAATAAGGCACATTTCCCAGCTCTGCCGAATTCATGCGGGTCAACAAACGGGAAACACGAAAAGCGGCCTTGAGCAAATAAGGTTCTTCCAACAGTTGGTTCAGGCTGCGAATGAGGTAGGAACTGGTAAAAGAGGTGAGAATGGTTAAGGTCAACATGATCAACGTCAGCCACCAGTCGCTCAAAACAAAACTGCGGAAGGCAACTAATGAGAAAAAGAGGCTGAAAACCATAAACAGGATGCTGGCAATGATGCGTTGAGTGGTTCTTTTGGAAGCCTGGGTCATTTCGTTGCGGCATAGTTCCTGGATTTTTTGAATGCCTTGCCACAATTTTTCCCAATCAGAAGCCCCGGCCGCTACGGGTGGGGGAGATTCGCTGTGCTGTGGGGTTTTGTCATTGACTTCTTTGAGGGCGCGTAAATAGTTGGGCAGAATATCAATCAACACGGTAATAACGGCCGAAGGGGAGTGGCGCAACAACCAATTGACATAACGCAAAATGGGTTTCATGTTGTCGGCGAAGGGGTGAACGACTTCAATTTTATTAAAAAAGTACCTCACAAATAGCGAACCGGGTGGCAGTTCTATCAATTCGCGGTTATCGGGCAGGGTGGGGTTGTCGAAGTCGCTAAAGGCGTTGGCAGATTCATATTGGCAACCATGCTCCACATAAAAGAGGTCTTTTTGGTAATAACTGGAGGAGGGGAAAGAAACGGCCGTTTCCAACCCTCCTTCATCTAATGTATCTGGCAATCCTTTGTGGTGAAACAACGGTGTTTCCGGCGAATCCACCCCCACGACAGTTTCATACCAGGTGTGATAGGCCCGCAGCAACAACTTACGAAAAGCCACCTGCACCTCCGGCCAATACAGTTCCACATCATGGTTGCCCTTCAACACCACAATTTCAAACCCTTCATGAGCCACAAACCAGGCCAGAGCCTGGAAAAAGAGAGGATGCCCCTCAAATATCCTTTTTAACTTCCAGACCGTATCCTCTGCCCCTGTCCCCAGGCCAAACTCCCGGTCTTTGCTCCGCAGCGGTTTACGGATTTGGGCATATTTATCCCCCTCGGTTGGCACCGAAACCACCTGCAAAAAGTCGAACACATCCCCATTGATAATTAACTGCCACGGTTTTTGGTAATAAACGGCCGAATTCCCCTTTATAGATAAACCCACATGGTAAGCCAGAAATTGGGCAAACGCGGTATCCTGGAAAAAATCCTCATTTCGGTGTAACAACCCTGTGTGTGGGTCACGCCCTTCGCTAAGGTGCAAATCGCTAACAAAAAGGAAGTTGTGGGTGCTGTTTGTGGGCATATTAAACTCCTCTGGGGTTTTTGCGATTTGAAGTATAACATACCGTCATTGGCTTAGAAAGAGCCACAGGCTAAACTTCTGCTGGTTGATGATGGTCAATGATACATCTCTCAACGATAGCAGTCCGACATGACATGTGAACAGTCGTAGCCGCGATTTCCCAATCGCGTTACTTGCATACACTGGGACGCGAAAAGGATTTCGCGCCTACAGGATGGGAAGTCTGCCAGTAGCCGCGAAATCGTTTTCGCGCTGTTCATAAATGATATACAGGTGAAATTTGGCACACAGAGAAACAGAGAGAAAATAGAGGGTAACACAGGGAAATAAAGAAGGCCCCAATTTCTACCCCTCTGTGAATCTCCACACCCCTCTGTAAAACTCTGTGTGATTGGATAATTACTCTCTCAAAAGGACATAGAAACGTGAAAAACATCATGGTAACAGGCGGAGCCGGGTTCATCGGCTCCAATTTTGTCATTTACATGCTCGATAAATACCCCCAGTACAACATCATTGTTTACGACAAACTCACCTATGCAGGCAACATGGACAACTTGTTAGAAGTGTCCGACGAACCCCGTTTCCGTTTTGTAAAGGGGGATATTTGTGATGCAGTCACGGTGGAGCAGGTCATCCAGCAACATAACATTGACACCATCGTCAACTTTGCTGCCGAAACCCACGTAGACCGTTCCATCATGGCCCCCGATGCCTTTATTCAGACGGGGGTGTATGGCACCTATGTGTTATTGGAAGCGGCACGTAAGTTGAAATTGGAACGGTATCACCAGATTAGTAGTGTTACAGGGGACACACCTGTTTTAGTGCGTGACGAGACGACGGGAGAAACTATTTTACGGCCGATTGAGTGGTTAGATGGTCAGGAAATCGGCCGTTTTTCAGTTCTTACCATGACGGACGATAACCAGGTGACATTTCGGCGGATGAAACATTTTATCAAACACCCGACCGACGAACTATTTGAGGTCACTTATAATGGCGGTGGGCAAATTCGAGCCACTGGTTCACATTCTATTTTTGTCTTTGAAAACGGCCGTATTATTACCAAACCTACCAGCGAATTACAGGTTGGAGATTTACTGATAACGTTTGTGGGAGAAGTAGAGGCTGATTCGCGGCAACCCCATGAGTTTCATCTTCTGGATTTATTAGCCGATTACCAGTATGAAGGTTTAGATGCTGCGTTAGACAAACGACAAACTGTTCTTGAAACCTTGTCCCACTCTGCTATGCCTTACAAAACCTTAAAAACGGCCGTTTCCGCCTCCGTAACCTCCTCAAGCGCGTTTCGGGTAGCTGCTGAGTTGGCGGAAAACGGTTATTTACAAAAATCTAGCGGCGGTGTTTACCAGGTGACCCAAGAAAATCTGTTAGATGGTCTGAAAACGGCCGAATCCCTACGCCAAGACCTGATTCGCCGCAAATTACACATTGAGCGCGACCACATCCCCGTGACCCCTCTACTGATGGAGATTTTTGGCCTTTATTTAGCCGAAGGGCATTGCAGCCATACACCCGCCGAAATGGCAAAAAATATACGTTCTGTCACCTTCACCGTTGGTGGCACAGAGGAAGACAAAGTAAAACTGTTGGTGCAGGCAGCGCGGGATGAATTAGGCATTGAACCCACAATCAAACATCGTGGCAACTCCATTCAAATTTCCTACAGAAGCTATTGGGTTCATGCTATTTTTAGCCAGTTTGGGGTAACGGCCGAAACCAAACATCTACCACACTGGGTCTGGACACAACCCCGTTCCTTTATCGAAGCCTTCTTTCGCGGGTACGAAGGTGACGCAGGCATTAAATCAGATAGCCGCCGCATTTACACCACGGTCAATTTGCAGTTGGCCCAAAGCCTGGTGTGGTTAGCTCGCCTGAACAATATCAATATCTTAATGAATCGCCGCCTTACCCAGCAAATTGCAGGCAAAGTACCCCCCAACAGCACCGTCACCCGGCAACGCCTGTTCTACGACTTGCAAGTAACGGCCGAAAACTACCGTAGGGAAGAAAGTGCCAACTGGCGTACCCCCATGTCCCGCTGCATCCCCACCCAAACCCTGCTCAATCATTATGGTCATCGGCAACACAAAGGCATCAACATGGGTTACAAACCATTGGTAGGCAAAGAAAAAGCCCAACAATTTGCCAACACCCACACAGCAACCCCAACCGAGATTAAAAATCTTCTTAACTCTCCTATCGGCGTTGCTAAAATCAAATCTATCCGTCGAATCGAAGAAACCGTCATGGTTTATGATGTGTCTGTGCCCAATAATGAGCGGTTTTTTGGTGGAAACGTTCCGATTTTGTTGCATAACACCGACGAGGTGTATGGTCATATTCCACATGGCAAATCGAGCGTAGAAACGGACAAATTAGAACCCCGTAGCCCCTACTCCGCCAGCAAAGCCGGGGCCGATTTACTGGTCAACTCCTACTTTGTCACCTACAACCTGCCCGTCACCATCACACGCGGCTCCAACAACATTGGCCCTTACCAATACCCGGAAAAAGCGGTGCCCCTGTTTGCCACCAATGCCATTGATAGTGAACCCTTGCCCGTTTATGGCGACGGCCGTCAAATGCGCGAATACCAGTTTGTGATAGACCATTGCGAAGCAATAGATTTGGTGCTGCACAAAGGGGTCTTGGGTGACATTTACAACGTAGGCACCAGCGAAGAAGTGGAAAATATGCAGATGGTTGAAATTTTGCTGGAAACGCTGGAACGGCCGCACAGCCTCATTCGCCATGTGGCCGACCGCCCCGGCCACGACCGCCGCTATAGCATGAACTCCGACAAAATTAAGGCTCTCGGCTGGCAACCCCGCCACACCCCACAAGAGGCGATACGGAAAACGGCCGTTTGGTATGCCCAAAACGAATGGTGGTGGCGCAAAATCAAAAGCGGTGAGTTCCAGAAGTACTACGAAGCCCAATATGGTGCCCGCCTGAAGAACAGTGGACAGTAAACAGTGG
>CAZPEJ010000219.1:0-1942 GCA_964585465.1 uncultured Ardenticatenaceae bacterium | reverse complement strand
TTTGAACCCCAGGCGAAAGCTTATCCATATTGTCACTTTGGAGGTAGCCCCGTATGGACAACCTGGAATCGTTAAACACCCACCCTTCCCCCTCACAACCCAACCAGCCACCCCCTTCCACCTGGTTACACCATTACCAAAAAACCATCGAATTACTCTCTGCCCCTCGTTACCAGCTAGACCAACGTTTTGTGCAGCTAACCTTGCTGGTAGACCGTGGGTCAACCACGCCCGATACCCGGTTTGTGCCAGATGACCACCAAAAGCGATACAACAACCTGGTGACCCTGCTGCAAGAGAGTGAGGAACGTATCTTTGTATTATTAGGGCGACCCGGCAGTGGCAAAACCACCCTGCTGCGCCATTTACAACTAGAACGCACTCGCGCAGAACTAGCCACATTTTCCGGGCAACTGCTGTTTTTTGTGTCACTCAATTTATATCGCAGCGAGCAACCAGGAAAACCCCCGCCAGAACCACTCACCTGGCTGGCTCAAGAGTGGGCCAACCGCTACCCCCACCTGCCCGGCTTCACCACCGCCTTCCACCAGGGGCGGTGCCTCTTGCTGTTAGATGGCCTGAACGAAATCCCCCACCACGACAAACCAGATTACCAGGAACGCATCGGTCAGTGGCAGGTCTTCTTGCAACAGTTTCAACACGCCGATAACACCATCCTCTTTAGCTGCCGCAACCTCGATTACAGCGCGTTCCTCAGCAGCGAAGCCGCCCCCGTGCGCCAGGTACAGATAGAACCCCTCTCCCCAGCCCAGATTGAGGCCTATTTAACCCAACACCTGGCCGGGCGTAGTCAGCCGATATGGGCCGCATTACGAGGAAACCCCAAACAACTGCAACTCTTTTCTACCCCTTTTTTTCTCAAATTGTTGGTAGAACAGGTCGTGGACACTGGCAAGATGCCCACCGGCCAGGCTGGTCTATTGACTGGTTTTGTGCGCCGGGCCTTGCGCCGCGAACTGGAACACAGGCATCGGCTGTTTCAGCCTGGTCTGCTGTTGAGCGCGGAGGATGTGCAACAAACGGGGCAAGGTGTTTGGGATACCCCCTACGATCTGCCAACCGACGGGCCATTGATACCCAAACTGGCTGCGTTAGCCTTTGACATGCAAACAGGCCAGGACGGAACAGAAGGCGGGCAAGTACATGTTGCCGAAGCGGAGGTACGGGAGTTGCTGGCCCACCCCCAGGCACAAGAAATGGTAGAAGCGGGTATTCAACTCAATATCTTAGACAAAGACCTGGCAAAACGAAGCATCATGTTCTACCACCAGTTGTTACAAGAATATTTTGCGGCCCGCCAGATGGCGCAAAACCCAGACCCACAGCGGGTGCGGCAACCCTGGCAGGCTGAAGCTGTGAAACCCACACTGGCCGAGACGGTGGCCGGGTTGGCGGTGAGCGACCCATTGCCGGGGCTGCCCAGCACGGGTTGGGAGGAGACAACGGTGCTGGCGGCCGCAATGGACCGTTACCAAAATACCTTTGTGCGCGCACTGAAAGCCACAAACCTGCCTCTGGCCGCCCGGTGTGCCGCCGCCCCGGAAGTAAAGCTGTCGCCTGGCTTAACCCAGGAGATACAGCAGGCATTGTTGGGGCGGATAAACAACCCACAGGCCGACTTGCGGGCGCGGATTGCCGCCGCCGAAGCCCTGGGGGAGCTAGGCGACCCCCGTTTTGTGCGCCGGCAGGGGCCGTTTGGGGTCTATTTGCAGCCGCCCCTGGTGGCGGTGGCGGGCGGCCGTTATTCGATAGGGGATGACAACAGCCCATACAGTGCTGAAAAACCAGCCCATGTGGTAGAGATAACCCCCTTTGAGATGGGCATGTTTCCAGTGACTAATGCCGAGTATCGCCTGTTTATGGAGGCAGGGGGGTATGAGGAAGAACGGTGGTGGCAGACGGAAGCGGCGCGGGCCTGGCG
>CAZPEJ010000218.1:0-8239 GCA_964585465.1 uncultured Ardenticatenaceae bacterium | reverse complement strand
TGATGAAGTAAAAAAGCTGCAAATACCAGGCATCGGGGAAGTCGCCGAGTGGTTGCAGGAAGGTGAGGGATAAAACGAGGTAGATGGCTTCGGTGCGGCTGCCGAGTGGTTGGTTGGCAAGGGCGGCCAGCACAAAGTAGAGTAACCCGCCCCCGGCCATGGTGAGGAAAAAGAAGAGTAACGGCCGTCCAAACTCCCGCAGCAGTAACAAAGTGTCACGCCACCCGGCTCGAATTTTACGCCAGCGTAGGGACGGCCGTTTTCGTTTTGCGAACCTGTTAACCCTCATAAACAACCTATCATATCACAATGGGGCGCAGATAACGCGGATCATCTCAATGGTAGGCACAGTTTCTACAGGTTGTTTGTGGGCAAGGTAAACCAGAACAAACTGCCCTGCCCTGGAACGCCTGCGCTTTCCACACCCGTGTTTCCCCCCAGGCGTTCAACAATTCGTTTGACGATGGAAAGCCCCAAACCATGACCAGCCGCTCGTTTGGTGTCTAAACGGGTGAAGGTGGTAAACAGTTTCACTTTTTGGTCGGCTTGAATCCCGTCTCCGTTGTCCCGCACCCAGAAACGTACCAGGTTGTTGGGTAAGGAGTCGGCACCGACCACAAGGTGGGGTGGTCTGCCGCCATATTTGATGCCGTTGCTGATGAAGTTGCTCCACACTTCTTCTACCCAGGGGGCGTACCCCACCGCCACAGGCCATTCGGCGGGTTTGGTTAGGGTGGTATCGGCCGTTATCTGGCTGGTGAGGCGTAATTCCACTTCGGCGATAACTTTTGCCATGTCAATCGGGTTAGGTTCAATCTCCTGATGTCGCACGGTAGCTAACAACAAAATTTCGTCAATCACGGAGGAAAGTTTTTTGCCGCTGCGTTGGATGTTTTGCAAATAAGCAAAATTTTCGGGGGATAAGCTGTTTGCCAGATCCTCTATCAATAACTCACTGTAACCAATAACGGCCGTTAATGGGGTTTTCAGGTCGTGGGCAACGGTGTGGGCAAAGGCTTTTAACTCAGCAATTAACAGTTCCCGTTCGTTAATTTCATGTTGTAAGGCGATATTTTTTAACTGGTAAATCTCAGCTTGTTGTTTGCTTTTTTCGACCTGGTGAATTAGCTCCAGGTTTTTCAGGCGTTTGTCTGTTTCGTCGTTAAATACCACCTTTTCATAGGCATAAAACTGTTCAAAGTGGAACAGAGCCTTTTCAAACGCGCCTGCCTGTTTGTATAGATCAGCTAACAGATGGTGACATTGGAACTGCTCACGGGCCAGGTTGAGGGTTTGGGCTTGGGAGAGGGCGGTGTGCAGGTGGAAAACGGCCGTTTCCCACTCCTTTTGCCGCCCACACAACTTGCCCAACTGAATCAAAACGACCACCTTCTGATACAAATACTGGTGCTGTTCTGCCGAATCCAACGCCTGCGAATAGTAACTACGTGCTGCTGTATCATTCCCCAAAACCACATGATCATCCCCCAGGCTCATCAACGTCTCTGTTTCCCCGCGCCAATCTTGCAACCGTTGGTTCACCCGCAAACTATATTCATGGTAAACAATAGCCTGATCCAACTGCCCTAGTTGGCGCGAGATATTCCCCATGTTGTCTAACGCATCGGCAAAACCATAATCCACTCCGTTTGCTTCTGCAATTTCCTGGCACTGTTCCAAATACATCATCGCTTTGGGGTACTCCTGCAACAAGATGTACAAATACCCCAGGTTATTCAACACTCGCACCTGAATGTCTACCTCTTGTAACGTTTGTCCAATCTCCAACGCCTGTAGGAAAGAGTTTAACGCGTCTGGGTAGTTGCCGATATACAGATAGGTTAGTCCCAATGAAATGGTGGCGAACCCAACCTGTGCCTGGTTCTGAACAGTTTGAAAACGTTCAATGGCGGAGGGGAGGAAGTGTAACGCCTCCTGGAAGTTGCCTTTTCTCAGATAGGCATTCCCCATTTGAAAAAATGCCTCTCCCATCAAAAAGTCATAATTTGGCGACCCTTCGCCTGCCTGTTCCAACAACCGGAACACTCGCTCAGTTAACACAATCGCCCGTTCTGGTTCTGAATGGAACAGTTGACTTGCTAATTGCAACAGAGCCTCAATAAGTTGTGGGGGGGTCGTTGCGGCAGCTACCTGTTTTTCTGCTTCTTCTATCTGTTTTGCCAACATGCTTTTTTGCCGATACATGGTTATAGATTCTAGGTGACAACATATATCGTTACCATAAATTTTAGCCCTTACATCTTAAATTATGGCTGGAGGTGTGGGAGAGTCTAGTGTTCATGTTTTACAAATTCATGTTACATTTACATGACCGGAATGACATGGTAACATGCCCAACCAAAAATTACTATGCCGACTTTGTGCGGCCGTTCCAACTGAGATGTTAGAAAAACCTGATCTCAATGAAGAAAGGATTGTCTCCTGTTTAGCCAATCATTACGGTTTGCGGGTGACGCAGATGACCTTTTTGCCACTAGGTGCTGATGTGAATACGGCCGTATATCGGGCGGTCACAGCAGATAATACGGTTTATTTTGTCAAATTAAGGCGGGGGAGTTTTGACCAAACGGCCGTAACAGTTCCCAAACATCTCAGCGATATGGGGATGAAACAAATCATTCCCGCCCTGCCTACCCAAACTGGGCAACTCTGGGCGAATTTAACCCCTTTCAAATTGATCCTTTACCCATTTATAGAAGGGCACAACGGCTTTGAGATTAACTTGTCGGATCAACAACGGATCGAGTTTGGCAAAGCCCTGAAGAACCTTCACACCGCCAGGATACCTGAGGCAGTCATCAAAAAGATACGTCGGGAAACCTTCTCGTCCCAATGGCGTGACAAAGTAAGATTATTTCTGGAACAAATAGAACACGAAACGTTTGCCGAACCAATTGCCCTTGAATTAGCAACTTTTTTGAGAAACAAACGATACGAAACGCTTGAATTGGTCAATCGGTCTGAACAACTGGCCCAGGCATTACAAAGCCAAAACCTGGCATTCATTTTGTGCCATGCCGATATTCACGCCTGGAACTTGCTGATAGGGGTGGATGGATCCTTATACCTGGTGGATTGGGACACCCTGATTTTTGCACCAAAAGAGCGGGATTTGATGTTCATTGGGGCCGGGTTAGGCGGGAATGGACACACCCTCCAGGAAGAACGAAGGTTGTTTTATCAAGGTTATGGCCCGACGGAGATAAACCCGATTGGGATTGTTTATTACCGTTATGAACGGATTGTCGAAGATATAGCCGTTTACTGTGAGCAGCTCTTGTTATCCGAAGCGGGCGGGGAAGATCGGCAAGAGGGATTAAGAGCCTTAAAAGCTAACTATTCGGCCAATGGGACAATTGCAATTGCCAGAAGATCGGAAAAAATGGCAAGTAAGCCGTAAACTTCAAGTCTCTAAAACGTTTGGTGACCTGTGCATTTGATATGGGGTAAAGCAGACCCTACTTTCTCAATTGCAGGCGCACGTCGCATCATGCACGACTTTCCACATTGCACAGGGTTGACTGAGATCGAGAGGGGCAAATTGCTGGTGCATGAAGAGTTCCCGGAGCAAGTTGCAATGGCGGCACTTCATACCTTTGGGAAATGAAACGTGAAACGTAAAACGTGACCAGAGAAATTTCACATTCATCCGTTCCAGGTTGAAGCGGATGCTGCCTTTTCGCTACATCTTTAGGTCAATCACCGCGTCTGGTGGCGTTTTGTAACGCGGCTAACTGCCGGGCGTGCAACGCCGCATCGGGATGGTGAATGGTTTGTTCATAAACCACTCGCTTTTGCATCCACTCGACTGCCAGGTGGAACTGCCCCATTTGTTGGTACACCTCTCCCAACTCCCAGGCGATGATGACTGCCATCCGTTGGTTTTTGACCTGCTGCATCTTTTCAATAGCTTGCTGATACAGGTTAAGGGCTTGTTCAGGCTGACTCAATTGGCGGCGAATAAATGCCTCTGTCCGTAATACGTGCCCCTCGGAAGAAGGGTTGTTGGTTTCGCAGTGGATTTTGAGTGCCTGTTGACACAGGTCGAGAGCCAGGGTGAACTGCTTCATCTGGGCATAAACATCTGCCATGTTGCCCAGATCACGCCCTTCGCCGTGTCGGTTGCCCAGAGTGCGGTAAATGGTGATGGACTGTTCATAAAAACGAATGGCACTTTCTAATTGACCCGATTCTTTGTAACAGTTCCCCAGGTTGCCCAGGGCTAATCCCTGACCGTTCAGGTTGCCTGTTTTTCGGTGGATGGTGAGAGCCTGCTCCTGGAATTGGATGGCTTGATGTAATTGCCCCAGGTTTTTGTAGAGAATGCCTAGATTACCAGCCACTGTGCCTTGTAAGTCATACAACCCCAATGTTTCTATTAGATGGGCAGCTTGTTGATAACAGGAAACGGCCGTTTCCATCTCCCCTAAATTGGCGTAAACATTGCCCAAATTCATAAGATGGGCTGCCTCTTCACGGTGGCGGTGTGTTTGGCGGTCAATGGTGAGAGCCTGCTCGTAAAAAGAACAACAGGCCTGGAACTCCCCCAGATCAAAATAAGCGACCCCCAGGTTGTTTAACGCCTTGCTCTCTATCCGCCGATCCCCTATCTCGCAAGCAATAGTTAGCTGCTGCTCAAAATACCCAATCGCTGAACGAGTCTGACTTTGATGCAACAATACCCGCCCCAAATTACCTAGCGCGGCTGCCTCTTGGGAATGGTTGCTCAACTTGCGGGACAGATTGAGACAGGCGTGATAACAGTGGTTGGCTTCTGTTAGCTGGCCTAGCTGATAATGGGCTTCCCCCAAATGCTCCAGAACAAACAACTCACTTTTGGGTTGCTGCGTCGTCTGCACTGCCTGTCTGGCCTGTTCTGTCCAGGCCAACATGTCTCGCCACAGGCCGCGCTGCATCTGGAAGGGAATCATCGCCAACACAAAATCTAGCAGCAGGGCAGAATCGGCCGATTGTTGACTCATCCAATCCCAGGCGCGGGTAATTTGCGGCCACTCTTCCTCAAACCATTGCCATTCGCCGGGGTGGGTCTGGCTGTAACGCAGGTAAAAGGTGGCGTGTCGCGCCAGAGCCTGGTTCATAACTGGTGCGCCTCCCGCAGGTCGGCGGCGTAATCGGCCAGGAGGGTGTGCATCCAATAACGGCCGTTTCGCCGTTCCACCAATCCCCGCTGAACAAAATGTATGACTGTTTCTGCCGCTTCCTCCAATGAACACTCCCACACATGGGCAGCTGCATTTATCTCCCAGGTCAACGGTTCGCCACCAAACACAGATAACATAGCAAAACGTTCCTGATCCACCCCGCTAAGGCGCGAAACACTCATTCCTAGAATGGCGTGCAGGGAAATGGGGGCTGTTTCATTGATGTTGGTGCCCAATCGTCCTTCACTTTGCCATAATTGCAGGCGTGCTTCACGCCGTTCCATGAGTTCTTGCAACAATCGGTGCATTCGCTGGGGGACATCGGCTTCATTTGCCAGCAGGCGGCCTGCCAGGGTAAGGGCCAGCGGCAAATACTCCAAACGGTCACACAGCGCGCGCGCCGCTTTTTCATTAGTGGCGATTTCTGGCACCAGCCGATTGAGCAACAGCCAGGCGGCTTCTGAGTCAAGGACATCTACTGGCAAAGTGTGTTGGCGGGTGGTCAGGCCATGTGCCACTGGTATTTCGCGGGTGGTGAACAAAGTACGGCCGTTTGGCCCGGCCAGCGCAAAAAAACGGCCGTGTGCCACTTCCCATACATCATCTATCACCAACAACAGCCGCCGATGAAAAAACAGAGATTGTAAACGGGCGCGGCAGGCTGCTTCGTCTGGTTCTGGCAACAGGTCAATGCCCATCGCCCGCCCCCACTGGTTTAACAAAGAGCGCACTGCGGGTTTTGGGCCTAGGGCCACCCACAACACGCCGTCGGGAAACAGGTGGGCCACTTTCCGCCCGATGGCAATTGCCAATGTCGTTTTGCCAATGCCCCCCATACCGCGCAGCACAACGGGTGGTACGTCTGTGGCCGAACTTTCTCCGGCTTGTAAATACTCAATAATCTGCCCCAACGTTGTATCCCGGCCCAAAACACCTTGTGGCGGTAGGGTAGGCACCAGAAACGGCCGTTCCCGGACTTCCCTCCTGGTTTCACTCAACCAGGCCGGGGTAACCTGGCGGGTTTCGGTGTCATTTAACGGCCGATAATCCCCCGCTGTCAACCAACTATTGGCTTGTTCAATGGTTTGAATACCACCGTGTTGGTGTAACACCTTAATGAGATAGACCAACAGATTCCGTTTATCCTGGCGAATGTGAAAGATGCCATTTTCCCAATGGCTAATGGTAGCCCCCGTAAAACCTTCCCCAATCGGCTCCTGTCCCAATAACTCTGCCAGGCGTTCTTGAGTTAACCCGGCCCGTTTGCGATAGTGACGAAACAGATCACCAAACAGATTCATACGGCATTAACCCCCTTAAGGGAAACTTAAAAAAATTCAAGCGATTGCTTCTGTACCACCCCTTGTTATGACTTTACACTTTTTGGCAAACAAGCCAGACATTCCCGGAAACGCCCAGGGAGTGATCGTAGTATAGCCCATTTTCGGCCGTTGTAGAAAAACGAAAGGAGACAATCCCATGCCTGTTAAAATGCAACATCTCTTATTTGTACTCGTTGGCGTTTTATTGTTGTTTGGTGGTCTTTTGTCCGCCACCCACCCCCTTTTTTTAATGGCGCAACCTGCTCAAACCGAAACCCTGCTGGCAAATCAGCAAATCATCACCAATACCAACCTGATTCGCCCCCAACTGCCACCTGCCGCAGATAGCCGCGAACCGGTAACAGTGGTCATGAGTGAAAATTTTGAGGGGGTGTGGCCACCCAATGGGTGGGTTTTGGATGATTTGAGTTCCAATGATGGAGGAGAATTTTTGTGGGGTAAACGGAATTGTCACCCCCGCACCGGAAGCTTTGCTGGCTGGTCGGTTGGGGGTGGGGCACAGGGAGGGGTTTTGCCTTGTTCCGGCAACTACCCAGACAATGCCTATACCTGGGCGGTGTATGGCCCGTTTAACCTGAGCGGGGCAACGGCCGCTACCCTGACCTATTACTACTGGGGAAGTACTGAATTTGAACCAAACTGTAATTATGATGTTTTTTTCGTGGGCAGTTCAGTAGATAACAGCAATTTCTCCGGGTCTATTTATTGCGGGAGTTGGATAAACGGCTCTGCGGGAAATGGGTATTATCAAGGCAGTCTAAACCTGAATACTCTATTGGGACAACCTCAGGTCTGGGTGGCGTTTGTCTTAAGCGCAGATTCAAGCGTGCCCGATATTGGCATTACCATAGATGATGTGGTGTTAGATGTGACAACCGCCACCACCCCCACCAGCACACCGGCAGAAACGGCCGTTCATGGTCTTTATCTGCCCTATGTAGAGAAACCAGCCCTACCTACCGCTACCGCTACTGCCACCGCTACCGTCACCCCTACCCCTACCACCGCCCCACCGGGAACCCCACAACCTGGGTCATGGAGTGGTTTAACCAGCCTGAGCCACCCCATGTCCTTTCAGGTATCTGCCAATAGCAGTCAATGGAGCAACTTCAGCCTGACAACCGAAGTGGTCATTGGAGCGTGTAGCGTCACTACCACCATTACCATTCCTGGGCCAGGGAATATCACCAACAATCAAATCAGCTACACTGGCAGCACCTTTTCCTTCACAGGCACATTTACCAGTTCCACCCAGGCCAACGGCACATTCAACTTTATCAATTACCCCATCACTGGTTGTGGCACATTCAGTCAATCGGGCACCTGGGCGGCCACACATTAAGGCATGAAGTGTGTGGTTGTTCCATGAGAATTAGAGATTGGGGATTGGGGATTCGCCAATCTCTAATCTCCAATCTCTGCTCTCCACCCCCATCAGTCGGTGGCAGGTTGGCATAGATAGGCTAAAATCCCGCCCGATGACGTGGAAATTTTCTGAAACCAGGCGATTCGTTGGTTTGATGTTGGCTCTGGGCTGTTTTTTATTGGGATGCCAATCACAAACGGCCGTTTCTGCTCCCGTTCCAGTTACCCAGACAGCCACCACAGCTGCTACCTCGTTACCCGCCCCCCCCCCCCCCGGAGCCCCCCCCCCCCCAAGGCCGACAGCCCCCCCCCCCCCGCCCCCCCCCCCCCACGCCCCCCCCCCCCCCC
>CAZPEJ010000217.1:0-8241 GCA_964585465.1 uncultured Ardenticatenaceae bacterium | reverse complement strand
TCCACCACTTCATCCATAATAAAATATGGCAATGTATTGGCATCCCGTTGGGTATTCAGGCGCAACCCAATATCCAACATCCGCTGCAACTGATCGCGGATATTACCCGCCCGTTCTGTTTGGGTCAGCGAGGTAAGGGGGATTTGTCGGTAGGTGGCTTCCCTGGCCCACTCCACCACAATTTCCCGATTGATTTGTACTTTATTCAGGTAGTTACGCCGTAGCCCCTCATCACTCAGCGTGGCAATCCCTACCAGCATCAACTCACGGGCTTTATCCAGGCATTCCCAAGCCCATTGTTCATCGTGAGCGGTGCCGATGGGGTTTTCTAGTTGGTGGCGCAAAACACGATAATGTTGCCACCACACATCCTGGGGGGGGTACTCGGTGCTAACGTTTTTGATGGTGGTTAGTTGTTCGACTGCCTGGGCGGTGTAGCGGTGAGCTTCGGCCCAATTATCCATTTCCACCCAGGTGGCCCCCAGCCAGGCGCGGGTGGTGGCTTGTTCGGCCACAATACCCAATTCACCAAAGTGGATTTCGGCCGTTTCCAACAAAGCCCGCGCCGCCTGCCAATCCTGCTCGGCAAAAGCAACCCGCGCCAAACCAAACCAGTAATACCCTTCCAGTTGTCGGCTTTTGATGTTTTGCGACAGGGTCAACCCTTCGTTAAAAAGTTGTCGCGCTCGCTGCAAATTGCCCAAACCCAGATAAGCCCGTCCTACACCGTCCAGGCAAGCTGCCAGGGCTGTGAGAGCTTTCATCTCGCGGCCAATCCGCAAAGCCTCCTCGCCGTAGCGGGAAGCCTGCCCATATAACCCTAATTTCAAATAGACCAGGCCCAGGTTGTTATAGAGGGCTAGTTGCCGTTCGCGGTTGCCCACTGCCTGGAAGATGGTCAGGGCACGTTCGTAGTAGGAGCGTTTTTGGGCGTAGTCGCTGGAAGTTACTCCCAGGCCATTGAGGGTGCGGGCTTCTCCGGTGCGGTCGCCCAGCCGCCGATACAAGGTGAGGGCGTTTTGCAGATATTCTTGCACCTGGACTGTTTTGCCGGTGAGCCGGGCCACGTCGCTGAGGCGCAACAGGCTGGTGGCTTCACCCGTCAGGTCTTGGATGTGGCGATAGAGGCCCAGGGCGGTCTCAAAACATTCCCGTGCCAATCCATATTGCGCCTGGCGCAGGTAGGTCATCCCTACCCCGTCCAAACTATCGGCTTCCAGGTTGGGCAGGTTGTGTTGGCGGGCCAGGGCAACGGCCGTTTCTCCGGCCTGCCGGGCGCGATCAAAGTTGCCTACCTGGGTGATGACGTTGACCTGACGGTTAATCACCTCAATCTGCCGTGCCACATCCCCCATTTTCCCGGCCAGTTCTGCCATTTCTGCCAGGTCAACCGCCTGGGCTTGCAAATTACCCATTTGCCCAAAACAGGCAGAACGGCCGTCTAACAGTTGGTAGCGGGTTTCGGCGGGCAGGTCTGCCTCTTTCAGGACTTGTGAATAGTGGGAAACGGCCGTTTCGTGGTCAAAGGTGGCTCTGGCCTGATCAGCCGCTTGAATGAGTGTTTGAATGGACATCAATCCCCTAAAAACTTCTCTAGTTTTTCAAACAGTAACAGTTCGTCCAATGGTTTGGTTAAATAATCATCACATCCTGCTTCTAACGCTTTTTGGTCATCCCCACTCATTGCATGAGCCGATAGACCAATGATTGGGATGTGCTGCAACTGGACATTCGCCTTAATGCGGCGGGTGGCTTCGTAACCATCAATCACCGGTAAGGTAATGTCCATTAAAACCAAATCTGGTTTTTCAGTTTCGGTTAAGGCAATGGCTCTTTCACCATCTTCGGCCGTTACCAGATCGTAATCATCTTCTAACAACTGTACCAATAAATCCACATTGTATTCTATGTCTTCCACGATGAGGATTTTTTTCATCTGCGAACTCCCTTCAGTCAATCAACAACCAGGTTTTGGTCTCTATCCTCGGCTCCCCACATACTGCATGGGCAAGGTCAAAGTAAAGGTAGAACCAAAATCAACCTGGCTAACGGCCGTTAAATCCCCCCCCAACAACCGCGCCAGACTACGCCCAATCGCCAATCCCAGACCCGTACCCCCATACTGGCGGGTCGTACTGGCATCTACCTGGCTGAAAGATTCAAAAATTTTCTCCAGTGCATCCTGAGGAATACCAATCCCGGTATCCTTCACCGCCATACGAAGCTGCTCACCGTGCAGTTCCACCGTCACATAAATCTGGCCTTCGTGGGTAAATTTGGCTGCATTCCCTAACAAATTGGTCAAAATCTGTTTCACCTTCTCCTGGTCAGAAAACACAGGGGGTAGACCCGGTTGGTAATAGGTGTGAAGGGCAATTGGTTTTTCTTGCAATAACGGCCGAACCGCTCCCAGGCACAATTCCACCAGATTTTTCACCTCAAACCGGGAGGGATGCACCTCCACCCGCCCCACCTCAATTTTAGCAATATCCAAAATGGCGTTAATCAGCCCCAACAAATGTTCGGCACTGGTCATCACCTTGTCCAGGTTTTCTATCTGCCGCTCCGGTAAAACATCCTCCGCCTTGCGCCGCACCAAACGGGTGAACCCAATGATAGCATTTAGTGGCGTGCGTAATTCATGCCCCATGTTAGCCAAAAAGGCACTTTTTGCCAGACTGGCCGCTTCCGCTTCACGCCGCGCAAGCTGCATTTCAGAAATATCATGGTAGATAGCAATAAAGCCGGTGCGCTCCCCCGCCACAAAAACAGGCACCGCCCGCAACTCCACTTCCACCAGCGTGCCATCTTTGCGGCATCGGCGGGTAATGGCATGGAGGCGATTCTCTTCTGCCACCCGGCGATTATACTGCTCCGCCTCTTCGCGCAACGCGGCATTGGTAATCAAATCGTCAACGTGTTTGCTAATGGCTTCGGCCGGGGTGTAACCAAACAACTTTTCCGCTGCCGGATTCCAAGAGATGACATGGGCGTTCAAATCAATGGTGACAATGGCTACCGGGATATTAAATACCAGGGATTCAAAATAATGTTTTTGTTGCTGGGTCTCGCGGTAGAGCCAGGCATTGTCCAACGCCACCGAAGCCAGCTGGGCAAAACGGGTGAGCAGTTCCAAATCTTCTGCGTCAAACAGTTGACCCGATTCTGCCTGATACGCCAGGGCGATGACCCCCACCACCGTTACCCCAGAACGCAAAGGAACTCCGACCATTGCCTGCACCAGGTCTTTGCTGATGTTGGGGGGCCGCCCTTCCCAGTCGGCGTAGTTGTTAACCAGCAAAGGTTGGCCCGTTTGCCACACGGTACCGGATAATCCCTCGCCCGGTTTCAAACGGGGGGAACGGTCGGTGTGGAAAATGCCGGTGCCAATTTGCCGTATCAGTTCGGTGCCAGCCGGGTTGACCAGGTAGATAAAACCGTGCGGGGTGCCAACCAGTTCACCCGCCCTGTTGACAATAGCGGTCAACAGTTCGTGCAAATCCAGCCGACTAATCAAACCCAGGGTGGTGTTGTGAAGGGCTTCTAAATACGCTTCTTGTGACCGTTTGGGGGAGTTTGTCATGGTGGTATCGTACCATACAACAGGTGACTGACCAATCCCCTAATGGTGAGGGATTCGTGAAAAGTTACACTTTGAGCAGGTTTAGGGTTTGTACAATGTGTTGAGCATCGGTGCCAATGGTCAGGTGGTAACAGTGGGCGTGGTGCAGCAGGGGTTTGAGTTGGGTGATGTTTTGTGACCAAACGGCCGTTTCATCATAATACAAACTGTTCCGTAACATAACCTGCCAAACGGCCGTTTTTTCGGCTGGCTGGAGGTGGCTTTCTGGACTGTTATGTCGGCTTAACAGGTACAATTCAAGGCTTTGTGGGTAAATGGCCTGGTCGTAAACATAGTGTGCCCCCAACTGGCGCAAATCTACATTAAATTTTGTCTCTTGCCGCACCACTTCCGGGGTTAAGATGGGTTGTAGTTGAGGAAAAACGGCCGTCATATCGGCCCGCAATTTTGTCCGCCCCACTGGAAACGCATTTAACTGAATAGGCAACCCTTCGTTGGCTGTCTCATCTGCCCAAACAAAAATCATGCTATCCGACACCAGTTGATAACCAGAAAGAGCCAAATGCAGGGCGGTGGTGGATTTGCCACTGTTGTGGGGGGCCAGCAGCAGCAATACCCGACCTTGCTGATGTAAACAAGAGGTATGTAACATGCCAAACCCGGCATGAATGCAAAAGTTGAGTAACACCGTATTTAATAAACAACGGCTGATCAAGTCGGGGCGCGCAGCTAATGTGGGGGACAAAACGGCCGTTCCCCAAAAACGGCCCAAATCCACAAAAACATGTCCCCACGCCCCCAAATGTAACATCAGCCAGTTTGTTTCGCCGGTGTAGGTGATACGTGGCATTAAATCTTCCGGGGCAGGTGGAGCTACCAGGCGGGGTTCTACTACCAGTTGAAAGGTAAAAGGAGAGTGCAACGTTTTGGGCGCAACCGAAAAAAGCGGCAAGGAGTGGGAAACGGCCGATAACACCGCCTCTTCATTGCTGAGTAAGTCCACAGAACGGCCGAAAACCTCAAAACGTTGGCTAAAACGGGCTGCCGATGGGCGACGACCCCAAAAATCCTCAATTTCTAATAAATGTTCCATGCTGCCCTAATTATTAGCGTGTAAAAATAACGTAACGATTAAAGTCATGACGACAAACTAATTTCTGAACGTTCACTAAACATCACCTGTCTGTCACACTACTTTTCTCTTGCACAGTTCACAAAACAAATTATACTTCCGCCATTGTATCCTGTAGTATAAAGAAACATATTCCGTGTTGTGTAAGAAGAAACCGTACACAATACTAAAGAGTTATAGTCAGAGAGAGGCACAAAACGCCAAACTTACCCACAAGATTAAGAGGAGGCACCATGTACGAGAAACCCAGAATCACCAAACACGAAGATTTGTCCCAGGTTACTTTCAGCAGCCACTAATCATTTACCTTTTAGTTGAGAGCAGTCAATGTGTCCTTTCAGGTCACATTGATTTGCAGAATCCAATTTTTAACCGATTAAGATTCAACTCAAAAAAAACCAATTGGTGTGCTGTGCCTCCCTCTGGCTACAACCTCATAACTCTCCCAAACCTCAGAGGTCTCATTAGAAACCTCTGAGGTTTTTTTAGACCCCATGACAAACCCTACCTTGTCCGCTACCCAAACGATTTTAGCTGCTTTGTGGCCGCAACAGACTCCGGCCCAATGGGAGGCTAACTTTGTCGCGGCACAATTAAATTGGGAGGATGTGGCGGTGCGGGCCATTGTGTTGGGGCTGGCCCCCCAACTGCATCACCGCCTGACCACCTGGGGACTCAAACCGCCCACCCCGGCCCAGGCAAAGCTGGCTGTTACCCACAAAGCCACCGCCCAGCGCAACGAGGCCATTTATGCCCAATTATCCCTTATCCTGGCAGCCTGCCAGACGGCACAGTTACACCCTATTGCCTTAAAAGGGGTACACCTGGCCGCCTGTTATTATGAAACACCAGCTTTGCGCCCGATGAACGACATAGATTTGTTGTTTACCCCAGAGGAGTTGCCAACGGCCGAATCTGTTTTGGCGCAGTTGGGGTATGGTGGTAAGTTCAAATCGGCCGAAATGGGGGCCGGGGTGAGCAAACACACCAGCACATTCCGCCGCCCCGACGGGGAACAGGGAGCCACACCCAACCCTTACCTTTCCACCAATAGCGACCGGATGGTAGAACCCCACACCTCGTTAGAAGAATCGTGGTTCGGCTTGAAGGTCAACATCACCCCAGGTATACGAGAACGGGCAGAAACGGCCGTTTTAGCTCACCATCCTTGCCTGGTATTGGGGCGGGAAGATTTGTTGTTACACGTTTGCCTGCACTTCTGTTTTCATCTCATTCAAGGCGCACCAGCCCTGGTACAGTTCACCGACCTGCTCGCCATCACCCAAAAGGAAACAGTAGATTGGCAGTTGTTTGTCACCCGTTGCCGCGACTATCGCGCTACCCCCTACGCCCTGGCCGCCCTGACTTTGGCAGGCAAATACCTCAAAACCCCAATTCCTCCCGACACGCTGCAAACCCTGGCAGCCGCTACACCTGCCCCCCTGCGCCAGCGCGTTGAGCAGTTGACACTGGCAGATATTTTGCACCGCACCCAACAAAAACCCCTGGTCACGTTGGGGGAGAGACTGAAGCGGGGTTTCCAGGATCGGGCCGAAACAGCCAAATGGGCACAAGATTGGAACGGCCGTTTAGCCATCTGGCGCACCCTCCTACAACCCGGCAAAACCGACACCGGGCAGCTCTTATTAAACAAACTAAAACCCAATCACAAATAAACCAACCCATCACCACCGCCCCCAAACTCTAAACTCGAAACTAGAAACTCAAAACTCAAAACACCTATGACCCTAAAACCCTCTCATCTTATCTCTCTCGCCAGTGTGGCGGCTGGAACGGTGGCTGCCCTGCGTGTTCTGGCGCGGCGGCAAACATGGGAACAAAACCACCACAAAGTGGCAATTTGTGTAGATTTTGACGATGCTTACGCGGCGGCCATTCGGGCGGGCATCACCTTTGACGACATGTTGCAAAAAATGGCGGCTAACGGAGCCACCCACATCTCCTTGCCCGAATTAACCCTGGACAGGTTGCGGGCAACGGGCGAATTAACCAGCCAAAGTCACACCCTCTTAACCCACACCCCACCCGTTGGGCATTGGAATTATTTGAACGGCCGTTCCGACCTGCTCACTTATTTAGCTGAAGAATTAAACATCCGGCTACCCTATACCCAGGCCCAGGTACAAAACCACACCTTAACTTTTGCCGGTGATTTGCTCACTGTGGGTGAAATTGGATTAGGATTTGACACCACTATGGCTACGCGAATGCACAACCAGGGTTTAGGTATCGTACCGCGCCCCGTCAGCTACGCCTGGCCGGAAAAGAAACTATTGGAGCGCACCTTGCACCAGGCCGCTCACCTGGGAAAACTGGTAGCTTTTAGCGGTAACATGATTTTAGGCCACGAGATGCACCTGGATGAAACGTTGACCGCCCTGGGGGAAAATGATTTAACCTTTGTCTATTTTGCCGAGTCGCGCCACCAAAAAGGGGACTGGTTTATTGCCAAACGGCGCGCCCCTCACATCCTTCTGGGGCACGCCTTTACTCCACAAGAGATGATTCCGCTCGATTTTCACGCGGCGGCTCACA
The DNA here is from genome assembly GCA_964585465.1 of uncultured Ardenticatenaceae bacterium. Classification (GTDB taxonomy): domain Bacteria; phylum Chloroflexota; class Anaerolineae; order Promineifilales; family Promineifilaceae; genus CAZPEJ01. Next base: position 970 of record CAZPEJ010000217.1, on the reverse strand, counting down.
ACTGGGCACATCTGGCACGGGAGCGGGGGATTCGTTTCTGTTATGTCAACTTTTTCCGTGTCCTCCACGCCACTGCCCCCCTGGAAGGGTTAAACTACATCCACCACCTGAAACACGCTTTGGAAGATGCCGGGTTCGAGGTTTCCCCAGACTTGACCAACACCCCCCACCCGATTCCCGCCCCCGACCAGGTTGATCTGTCGTTGACTGGATTGGCGGTGGCAGGAACGGCCGTTTCTGCCATTTCCAATCTGGTGGAGTTGCCCGAAACCCTGGCGACTTCGCTAAGTTTGCTGGCGGCGGGAGGAGCAGCCGCCTTACCCTTTGTAGAATCCCGCTTTTTACACCGCCCGGCAGCCACACACCCCCACCACGAACATACCCACGATTCTCACCATCACCACCACGAAACCCACGATCACGATCACCCTGACTTAAATGCCCTTTACCCACCTTCATACACCCCCAAGTTGTTGGGGTTGGCGGCTGCCAGTCTGGCCCCGGTAGCCATCTTACAAACCTTTCGGCGTGGTCAAGGGTGGCAAGGGGTGATACAACAAACGGCCGTTTCTGCCGTCTTAGCCGCTCTCACCAGTGGGCAAGAATATCATTTGCGGATTGAGGAGTACAAAGGGTTTGGCCTGGATTGGTTGTTACCCCTGGCAGCCACCACATTAACCATTCCCCACAAAGGCAGCCAACTGGTTATCTGGGCCGGGCTAACGGCTGCCTGGGCCGTGGCGCGGCAAAAAAACCTGGATGTCCTGGCCCAATTTGACCCCGGTCACGCTGAGGGGCACACCCATCACATCTCTGCTGCCACCCGGCTGGTGGGTGATTTAGTGAAGGCGTTGGGGCCGCAGCCCGCCCGCAAGTGGGCCGGGTTGGCACCGGCGGGTCATATGTTGGGGTTGGTGCTGGCCCAAAACGGCCGTTCCCACCTGGCTGCCGTTGCCCATTTTGCTGGCAC
>CAZPEJ010000216.1:0-8248 GCA_964585465.1 uncultured Ardenticatenaceae bacterium | reverse complement strand
CGAACTGATTTAACCAACACCATTATTCACGATTTGCGTAGTCCTATTGCTGGGGCTTTTTCGGCGATAGATTTTTTGCGGGAAACAGCGGGTGAATTATTGAGCGAGTCTCAGCGTCACATTTTGCATCTGGCGCAGCAAAATATCGAAAAAGCTTTACGATTGGTCAAAAATATCTTAGAAGTCAGTCGTTTGGAAAGCCAACAAATACCGTTGAATCATCAGGCGTTTCACCCCAACCAATGGGTGGCGGGTATTGTGCAGGCGCAGACACCGTTAGCCAATGCCAGGCAGATTACTTTGATGATGGATGTACCATCTTCCTTGCCAATCGTTTGGGCGGATCGTGATTTGATGGAACGGGTGTTACAGAATTTGCTGGATAATGCGATGAAGTTTTCCCTCTCAGGAGGACAGGTGTGGATAACGGCCGTTTTTGCTCCTTCCACCGCCCAGGTTTTGTTTTCCGTGCGTGACTTCGGCCGGGGTATTCCTGGCGAAATTCGTCCTCAACTATTTCAAAAATTTACAACCAGCAGACAGCGCGAAGGGGGTAGTGGCCTGGGGTTGGCTTTTTGCCGTATGGTCTTGCAGGCCCATAACGAACAAATCTGGGTGGCAGATACCTCGGAGCAAGGTACTACCGTCACCTTCTCTTTATCAACAAGACATGACGCAGGAACTTAAAACAAATAACATTGTGAGCGTCCAAAATAACCTGATGGTTTAGATTACCGCAATTTCCAAGATTGTGGCAATCTATCGAAACCCAAAGTGAGGATTTATGAGCAGTTATAAACCCGTCGCACTCATCATTTTGGATGGGTGGGGCATACGAGAAATGGAAACGGGGAATGCGGTAGCCCTGGCAAATGTGCCCAATTACCGCCTTTGGTTACAGACGGTTGAACGTTCTGTGTTAGATGCTTCGGGAGAAGCGGTGGGCCTGCCCGATGGGCAAATGGGTAATTCGGAAGTGGGGCATTTGAATTTGGGGGCCGGGCGAATTGTGTATCAGGATTTAACCCGCATTGACCTGGCAATTCGTAACGGTTCGTTTCACCAATTACCCGCTTTGGTGCAGGTATTACAACAGACAAAGGCCAAAGGGGGCAAGTTGCACATTGTCGGGTTGTTGGGCGAGGGGGGGGTACATAGTCACAGCCGTCATCTGTATGGATTGTTACAAACGGCCGAATCCCACGCCATCACCCCCATTCTCCACCTCATTACCGATGGCCGCGACACCCCACCCCAAAGCGGCCTGGCGTTTGCGGAAAAATTAGAGCATTACCTGGAATCCCACCCCGGTGTGATTGCTTCTGTTTGTGGCCGCTACTACACGATGGATCGGGATAAACGGTGGCCGCGCACGGGTATGGGGTATCGGGTGATGGCTTTGCACCAGGGAGAGGCGGGGAGAACGGCCGTTTCTGCCACTGCTGCCCTTCATGCTTCCTACGCGGAACAAGTTACCGATGAGTTTGTGCTGCCGGTTGCCATTGAAACAGGGGACAAAAATGTGACGATGGAGGCGGGAGATACGGTTCTTTTTTATAATTTCCGTGCTGACCGGATGCGTCAAATTGTGCGGGTGTTTGCTTTTGCTGATTTCGATGGGTTTCCCCGTAACTACATTCCCGATTTAACGCTGGTGACAATGACCGGTTATGAAGCGGATTTACCGGTTACGGTGCTGTTCCCAGATGTGGATGTTACGAACCCATTAGCGGAGGTGTTGAGCAAAAACGGCCGTTCCCAATTCCACGCCGCTGAAACAGAAAAATACGCCCACGTCACCTACTTTTTTAACGGCGGGCGCGAAACCCCCTTCCCTGGCGAAGAACGACAGATGGCCCCCTCACCCAAAGTGGCAACTTATGACCTCAAACCTGAGATGAGTGCCTATGAATTGACCGATATGGTGTTACACCGGATTCAAAACCAGGACGACGATTTTATTCTGGTCAACTTTGCCAACCCAGACATGGTGGGGCACACCGGGGTGTTGTCTGCGGCTATTCGGGCAGTGGAAACCGTAGATGAATGTGCAGGCAAACTGGTGGCTGCGATTCGAGAAAAGGGTGGGGTAGCCTTAGTAACGGCCGATCATGGCAACTGTGAAATCATGATAGACCTGAAAACCGGCACTCCTCACACCTACCACACCACCCAACCCGTCTCCTTGTTGCTCATCGGCGAGGGGTATTTCTGGCTGCGGCCGCGTGGTATTCTGGCAGACGTAGCCCCTACCGTGTTGCACCTGTTGGGCATTCCCCAACCAGAAGAGATGAACGGCCGTAGTTTGATTGAGTAGATGGGGATTTTAACCACAGATGGCACGGAGGTGACGGATTTTTGGATTTTTCCTCCTCTGTGCCTCTGCGCGAGACTGGGGGATTTTAACCACAGATGATACGGAGGTGACGGATGGGCACGGTATTTTTGGATTTTTTTCTCCTCTGTGCCCCTGCGCCTCTGCGCGAGACTGGGGGATTTTAACCACAGATGACACGGAGGTGACGGATGGGTACGGATTTTTGGGTTTTTCCCTCTGTGCGAGAAATTGAGACAGGCACGAAATAACTATGCAAAACGGCGACTCTTTTCACACGTTTATTCAGGAAACCATCCACTATCTGGACGATAAAACGGTATTGGCCTATCACCAACGGCCGTTACCATCGGAAATAGACAAGGAAATGATCGGCATTGTGGCCCGGTTTATGGAGGGTAAACCAGAACAGCGCGAAACCTTCCAGAAAACCTTACCCCCGAAACAACGTTCACTGTTTGCCATTTTCAGTCACCGGGCAGCAACATTGGCGGCGCGGAATGGTTCGGCCGAACTGTTGCTTTATGGGTTGGTGGGGGTGGCGATTGCCAACTATGTCATCCCTGACAAACGGGATGTGATGGTGGGGCTGGCGGTTCACCACCATTGCGCCCGTAAACTGGATTTGTTGCCTGCCGAGGTTTTTGCCCAGGCGGCCGAATTTGCGACCCCGCACATGGCTGACCTGCTGCGGGAATTTGGCAACCGGAACGATGTCTATCTACGCTCATTTGGCTGGCGGGAGTTAAAAACGGCCGATGGCATTAAATATAAGTTTGAATTTTAAGCGGGTGGAACCGAAAGATTATTTTCCTACCGCATCAACATCGCATCCCCAAACGAAAAAAAACGGTATTTTTCTGCAACGGCCGTTTCATACACCATTTTTATTGCCGCCTGCCCGGCAAAAGCAGATACCAGCATCAACAAAGTAGATTGGGGCAGGTGGAAATTGGTAATCATGGCATCCACCACCCGAAACACATACCCCGGATAGATAAACAAATCCGTTGTTCCGGCAAAAGCCATCACAGGTCGCCAGGCACAAACCGGTACGGCCGTTTGAGGAGCCGAAACCTGTTGCAAACTACCCATCACCCCGGCCGAACGCCAGGCAGCTGTTTCCAAAGTGCGAACGGCCGTTGTCCCCACCGCCACCACCTTCTTACCTGCCAGTTTAGCGTCGTTAATCCGCCGTGCGGCTTCTGCCGAAAGTGTCGCCCATTCACTATGGATGGTGTGTTGAGCCACTGTTTCCGCTTCGACAGGTTTGAAAGTATCTAATCCCACATGCAAAGTGCAAGTTTCAAACAACACTCCCTGTTGCCGCAGAGCCAGCAGCAAATCGGCGGTAAAGTGTAAACCGGCCGTTGGGGCCGCCGCCGAGCCGGGTGGCTGGGCATAGATAGTCTGGTATCGTTCGTTATCGTCCAGGGTTTCATGGATGTAAGGCGGCAGAGGGGTGTGTCCAAAGGTAGGTAGTGCATCATTGATGGGTTGGTTGAACTCAATTTCCCGTTGCGGGCCGGGCAAAACGGCCGTTACCTGTGCCCGAAACGAGGTCATGACTCCCTGTTTGTCTTGAAGTCGAATTGTTGCCCCCGTGCCCAACTTGCGCCCCCCCACCAGGGCTTTCCATCGGGTATCACTCAACTGCTCCAGCAACAAAATTTCCACCCTTCCGCCGCTGGATTTGTGCCCAAAGAGCCGCGCCGGAATAACCCGGCTGTTATTAGCAACCAGAATATCACCGGGGTTCAAATAGTCGCCCAGGTCGGTGAAGTGGCGGTGTTCCAGTCGTCCATCTTGCCGATGCAGCACCAGTAATCGGCTGGCATCTCGTTGGGGTAACGGCCGTTGGGCAATCAACGCCTCTGGTAAATGGTAATTAAAATCGCTGGTTTTCACGGGAGTACAATAAATAACGGCCGTAATCGGCTCGCCTGAATGACTTCTCGAATCACAATGACCTTTTCCTGGGCAATGGAAGCCATATACGCCTCGATCTGCCCCGCCACCTGCTCCTCAACAATAGCATCTTTCCAGTTTTCGGCCAAAAATGCCTGCAACTCGGCTAGTGACGAAGCATGGGTTTCAAATGCAAATCGGCTCCGCTCCTCCACCACAAACAACCCCTGTTTTACCACCCCGGCAACCGCTTGATTTGCCTGCTCATACTCAACGTACTCGTCACTTTCCTGTAACCAGCCTGCCTGGAATACCTCCCCATCCAGCCGCACCTCAATGGGTGGTGGTTGTCCAAAGGGGTGAATATCCAACAAACGGCCGTTTGGCTGCAACAGTTGGTGAATCTTCTCCAGGGCATGAACCATACCCTCCGATGCCATTCATCACAACGACCAGGAAAGCAACACCCAATCAAACGGCTCTGTCGGTGGCAGGTCGTTCAACTCGACAGCCTGGAACAGTAAACGGCCTTGCAACTCTGGCGGTATTTTTGCCTGGGCGCGGGCAATTCGTTGGCTGTCTGGGTCAATGGCCTGCACAAAAGTCGCCTGATGGGCATACCGCCAGGTGAGGCGACCATCGCCGCAGCCAATTTCCAGCACCCGCTTACCCTGCAAATCACCCAGAAAGTGGTGTAAAACGGCCGTTTCATTGCCTTGTGGGTCTAATAACACACTCATCACATTTATCGGTCATCTAGTTGGGAGATCAAGGGTAAGTAAATGTCATACATCGGCCCATCCCCAATTGTCCAATCTGAAAAATCAGTCACGCCAGCCAGCATAACGGTAGTGTCGGTGTACCAGGTGCGGGTGCAAAACCAGCCCGGATCCAGATACCGACACACCTGGGCATCTTTTGGGGGTGTCACCTGGTGCGGCAAAATTAAGTGTACCATGTAACTATTCCCATCGGCGATAATCTGCCAATACCGCCCCGCCTGGGTGTTGTCATCCGCCGCCGGGTGATTTTGGTCAATTCGGTCAACCTGAATGTCGTTCAATCGGCCAGGGGTGACGATATTCATGGAAACGGCCGTTAACCCAAAATGGTACATCCCGGCCGGGTTGATTTCCAGAGTTTTACGAATAATTCCCTCATTCGTCAGGGTGCCGCTCACCAGCGCGTGGTTACTTTCTACAGTTTCTACCAAAATGGTGTTCACCCCCACCGTTAAATTGGCAAAGGTGGTCGTGATATTTAAGGTCAGGTTTTGCGTCGTCTGCCCATCAAAAATAACCTCACTTTGATTGGCAACAAACGCGCCGCCATTATGTACCCAATCACCACGCAGGGAAAACGTGGTGTCTGTCAATGTCAGGGTGCCGCTAACCTGTGATAAATCGCCCAAAACGGCCGGGCTGTTAAAAAACATCGCCCCACCATTCAGTGTGGTTGTGCCGGTGAGGGTGTAACTGCCACTAATAACGGCCGTTGTTGCGCTGGCCGCCATCGTCAAATGCCCATTCCCACTAATGTTACCATCTGAAACCAGCGATTGGTTAATCAACAACGTTCCGCCTGCCACTTCAACCGTGCCACTGTTGCTGAATGGGGCATTGACGGTGATCACGTAGTTGGCGGTCACAAAACGGCCGTCGGGCAAGTTGTGGAAAGTGCCCCCATTGAGACCGGTGAGTGTGCTGCTGTTTTGCCAGGTAGCATCCCCCTGGTTGAGCAGTAAACGGCCGTTTAACGTTTTTTCGCTGCCACTGAGTTGGAAAACCGTCCCGTTTTCGACCAGAGTAGTGCCTGACCCGCCCATAACTCCCCCACTCCAGAGGAAGTTTTCCGTCACGGTAATAAATCCGGTGCCACTGATGGTGCCACCACTCAAGACCAGGTTCGGAACGGTGGCTGGCTGTTGGAATAAAACCGTGCCATTGTTAACGGCCGTTCCTCCCACCCCATAACTTCCTGTCACCGTGAACGTGGTTTCATTGCCACTAAAAATTAACCCACCCGCCCCATTGATGATGCCACTACTCTCACCACCGCCGTTCAAACGTAAAGTGCTGGTATAAACAGTTACTTCCCCACTGTTATAAAATGGTGTGGCAAAGGTGGTATAGGTACTGCCAACCGATTTGCTCAACACCCCTTCGTTCAAAAAGGTTCCCCCGCCGGTTCCATTGCTAAAGGTAACATCACTCAAGATGTCGAAAGTAGCCCCTGGTAAGATGTGAAAAACGGCTCCTTCGGCCGCCAGAATGTTACCGCCACTCCAACTGCCGGTTCCGGCATGGCTCAAGGTGTGGTTATTTAACGTTTTGCTGGCACCACTCAAGGTAAGTAAAGCACCTGGCAATACCTCGGTGCTGCCGGTGCCGCTCAAAACACCCCCTGACCAGTTCAGTGTGTTGCTGACTTGCAGGTTGTTGTACCCTTGAATTTCCCCCCCACTCAAAGTAAGAATGGCAAAGGTGGCCGGGGTGTAAAAAACGGCCGTTCCTCCCGATACAGACGTGGTGCCACTTAAAGTCACCGTACCGCTAACCACCACTGTTGCCGGGCCGTTGCCAATTGCCAGGGCACCATCCCCAGTGATGGCAGACCCCACAACAAAGGTATGAGTATTATTGTTGAACCGCACCATGCCAGCCCCGGCCGGGGTCAACACCCCACTGGTAGAGCTGTCATAATTAAACTGCACCGTGCCACTGCTGACTTCAAATACCCCGTTGTTTGTCATCGGCGCATTCATGTTTGATGTGCCACTGCCCAACGACTTCACAAATGTCCCATCATTGAGAAACGTGCCACCGCCAGTGCCAGCCGTGAAACTGGCATCACTTTGCAGGTCAAGGCTGCCCACATTGTGAAAAAGTGCCCCATTGGTGGCTAAAATTTGGGTGTTCCCTGTCCAACTACCACTCCCCAGATGGCTCAAAAGGAGGCCATCTAACGTTTTTGCCACCCCACCCATCACCAGGTTGGCACTGTCCGAGACTTGCACGAAGCTATCACCGGTTAATGTGCCGCCCGACCAGTTGAATTGCCCGGAAATTGTAACAGGGGCATTGGCCCACAGGCTGCCGCTGGTAATGGTTAACGTGGGCAGGGTAACGGCCGTTAAAAAGTAAACCGTGCCGCCGTTGAGGGTGGTTGTGGCAACGTTGTAGGCGTTGTTAAGATTTGTGAGGGTAGCATCCACCATGACCAATACCGTACCGCCGCCGGAAAGGGCGGAGGTGGTTTGCAAATTGTGAGGCCCTGTATCAAAACGAAGCGTAGCGGCACTGTTTACCTGGAGCGTGCCACTGTGTTCGCTGCTAATCCCCAACTGCAAGGTGCCACTTTGCACCAAAAGCGTGCCACTATTGTTAAATGGGATATTCAGGTTGGTCGAACTCGTTCCGGCTGATTTGGTGAAAGTTCCTTCGTTGTTAAAAGTGGCGCCACCACTACCAGTTGAGAGGGTGTTGTCTGCTTGTGAATCAAAAGTGCCTCCCGGCCGATTATTGATGACGGCTCCGCCCTGGGCTGTGATTTGAGTAGTTCCCGCCCAATTGGCATAGCTGTCGTTGTCTAAGATACGGCCGTTTAACACCTTGCTCACCCCCCCAATGGTAAATGTGGTGCCAGCCGGGATGTGGGTGGTGCCTGTGCCTGTCATGGTGCCACCTGTCCAGTTGAATGAACTGGTCACAGTGACGATGCCACTCCCTTGCAAAACCCCGCTGCTAATGGCCAGGTTGTTAATGTTGAGCGGGTTGTTTATCTCCAATGTGCCACCGCTGATGGTAGTTAAACCGGTCACTGAATAACTACCGTTGAGTTGCACAACGGCCGTTCCTGAAACGGTTACATTCCCACCCCCGGCGAGTGAAGAAGTTGCCTCAAGGGTGTGAACAAGGCCGCCAAAACGTAAGGTTGCGCCAGCCGCAGCCTGGAAACTGCCACTGTGTGTGCCGCCCCCTTCTAATTCCAGGATGTTACTTTGCG
>CAZPEJ010000215.1:0-8260 GCA_964585465.1 uncultured Ardenticatenaceae bacterium | reverse complement strand
AATCACCTTACCAATTTCTTGTTCGATATTGGCCGATAGCTCTCTAAACTCAGCAACTGTTATGTCTTGTGTTGGTTCACTCATCAAATTTCCTCACTCACTCAACCCAATTCATTCAACAAGGCTTCTAAATCTTCATAGTCGTAAGGGGGACGGCGACGTATAGACAAAATGACAACTTGCCCTTCTAAGATGGCATAAATGATACGCCAATGACGAACACGCAGTCTTCTTATTTCTCGTTGCTCTCCTTCAAGTTCCAGTTTCAGGCTTTTAGGAGGACGTAAATTGTTTTCCAGATCATCTATGGCAGTTATCATCTCTCGGCGGAGATTACCGGGCAGACGTTTCAGATCATCCCAGGCTATAGGACTCAGCATGGCGCGAGGTTTGCTTTTCATCTAAAACCTCCAATTCTGCGCGGGCTTTTCCCCAAGAAATGTAACCAGCTTTCTCCAAATCGCCGTTCACCATCTCTAAATCGGAAAAAAATTGTTTGGCTATCGCTGTATCTTCTAAATCTTCTAACAGATGAACAATATGTTCCCAAGTAGAAATGTCCAATAAAACGGCAGTTGCTTTTCCATCCCTCCCAACGACAAATTGGAAACCTGTTTGGATAGGTGTAGAGGTTGTAGCATTTTTAACCATTACAGACCCCCTTTGTTTAACCATTTTCTTTCTGTAATATCAAAGGATGGTTTTCATCCTCGCCCACTTCATCAATCATCTCGTTTAATAAACCAACAGCTTCATCGTATTCAGGCTCAGAACGAGGGACAAACAAAACTTTAGAAACAGGAGGCCATGCTTTAACGGCTTGTTGTAAGATAGGGTTTAACATGATTTATCCCTTCCACTTACCTACGGTTCTAACGACGAAAAATAATCTCGGATGTAGCCTTTCAAACCAAGCGGAATGTAATCGTCTGACAGGGCTTCGTAAGCGGCATCGCGGTAGTCGCCAAAGACCTGGCTGTAGGGGACGCTGCTGCCCTGGGTGGTGAAACCGGTGGGGTTTTCACTCAGCAAACCACCGCAGTTGGCCGGGTTTGCCAGACATTCGGCGGGGAGTTCTATATCCTGGCCTGCTTCGCCGCTTAAATCCACAAAATCTGGTACAAAAACGTTTTCAGTATGCCCGCCACCTGGCCCTGGGCCGCCAACACCCCCATTTTCTCCATTCTCTTGCCCTTCACCCTGACCTTGCCCTTCACCTTGCCCTTCACCTTGTCCTTCACCCTCACCTTGGCCTTGTCCTTCACCTTGTCCTTCACCCTGACCTTGTCCTTCACCCTGACCTTGCCCCTCACCTTCACCCTCGCCTTGTTGCCCCTCACCCTGCTGGCCTTCCTGCCCGGCCTGGGCTACTTCCTGGCGGCCTTCGCCGAGTTGATTGGCGGCGTTGTTGGCCTGGGCAGAAACGGCCGTTTCCTGGTTCCGCTCCTGTAATGTGCCAGCCGCCTCTTGCAAGGCTTGTTGAGCCGCTTCTACATCCCCATTTTGCAGGGCTTGAGCCGCCTCTGCCAGTTCTTGAGCCAGTTCCGAGTCCACACCAGCCAGGGATTCGGCCGTTTCCAGCAAATCTTCTGCCAGTTGTTGTTGCTCCGCCGCACTAAGCGACGGCAGTTGGTCAGCCAGTTGGGCGGCAGCCGCGCTGGCCTGCGACAAATCGCCGCTTTGTAATGCCTGGCCCAGCGATTGAGCCGCCTCGTTGCCATTTTGCGCCAACGATTCACCCGCTTGCTGCAACGCTTCGCGCAGGCCGCTGGTATCGGCCGCTTCTGCCAGATCGCGCAGGTCTGCCTCCGATTCAGACAGCACCGCCACCGCTTCTTCCTGGCTCAAATTCCCCGTTTGCAACTGCTCCAGGGCATTTTCTATGGGGTTCAACAGTTCCTCTTTTTGTTCATCGGTCAGTTCTGAATTTTGCTGAATCTCCTCTTGCAACGCTTCCAGGGCTTCCACCTGGTTTCTAATGCTGGTTTCCAGGGCACGCTGTTGTTGCAGGATGGGTTCCTGGGGGTTGGGCAGGAGAACGGCCGTTATCAGCAACGCCACTGCCACCAACAACATCAGCCAATCTTGCCGTTTCAGGGTGATGGGCAACCCTGTTTTTGGGTTCACTTGCGCCGCCGCCGTCAAGGTGTCGGTCAATTGCTGCTGGGCCAGGGCGAGGGGGATAGTTAGCTGCCCTTGTTGAATTTCAACGGCCGTACTGGTGCGCTCTTGCAAATGAAACTGGCGGTCGGCAAAACGGGCTTGCTGCGGCAGGGTGCGCCGTTGCAGCAACAGAGCAATGAGGGCGACGATGAGGGAGAACAGACCTAACCCTGTAGAGATATAAACCAGTTCAGTGTTGGTGAGAAACGGCCGTAACCGAGCCACTGTTGCCACCACCACCGCTACCAACAGCCCCACCAACACCCCACGCGGCAGCCAAACCACCCCATCCCGCAACCGCCGACGGCCGTCCCAGGTGTGCAAAAATTTGGTTAGTTGTTGAAAATTGAGTTCAGTATTCATAAACAGCAATTGGCTATCAGCTATCAGCTATCAGCTATCAGCTATTAGCTATCAGCTATCAGCTATTAGCTATCAGCTACTCCAGCTGAAAGCTGACGGCTGACGGCTGAAAGCTGACGGCTGAAAGCTATTTATCCGCAATCCGCCGTACCCGTTTGACACAGGCACGGTAGAGGAAAAAGGCCAGCAAGGCGTAGAGTAACAAAAAGAAAGGCCAGGGTGAAACCATCCACACAGTTGTACCAGAGAGGGAAGTGCTGAAATAGAGCAAAGCATCTTCCTCCACCAAAAATAGTTCACTCACCACCAGGGTGGCGGGTAGATTGGTGGAAGCCAGAGCCAAAGCCGCATACGTCACGATGGCTTCTGCCACCCACCCACTGATGGAGAGCGACCAGATGGGGCTGAGGATGAGGGCAAACAAAAAAATCAACATGGGAATGCCCGCTGTGACAAATAACGCCCCACCAAAGGTGGCCACACTGGCTGCCAGTGTGGTTTTCATGGCAGTGGAGCAGTACAAACCATACAGAGCAAACGAAACGGCCGCTATGATGATAATCAGTTGTGAGATGATGAGTTCGGCCGGGGAAACGCCCCCTAAGAGAAAAGCGATGCTTTGTAGCGGAATGGCGGCCAGAGCCAGCAACAAAACATAGCTGAGGGCAGAAAACAGTTTACCCGCCACAAAGGATTCGGCCGAAAGCAAAGTGGTTCGCAGCAGGTCATAGGTTTGCCGCTCCTTCTCGCCACTCACGGCCCCGGCAGTGAAGGCCGGGCCAATAAACGTGACCAAAAAGGCTTGAACGGCCGTTACCGTGCTGAAAATCGTTTTACCTGCTACCCTGGGGTCTGGGCCATAAGGGCCATAGCTGTAGGAAGAAACAAAAGCCAGGTACACCAGAGAAATAAAAGCACTCATCAACACCAGGTAAACCGTTAACACCACAAAAGCCCGTCGCCCGCGCATACGACTACGCAACTCTTTCACGGTGACCGGGTTTTCCAGCAGTTGCCGCCAAAACCGTTTTTTTCTGATAGGTTCTATAGGTAATGTTTCGCTCATAAATTAATACCTTGTGATGTATTACGGACATTGCGTATCCAACTGTTCACTGTTCACCGTTCACTGTCTACTGTTCACTGTTCACCGTTCACTGTTCACTGTGTACTATATGCAGCCTCCCCTTGATCCAGAAAGTTTGCTTGCCGCCACAGACCCATCATCAGCAGCAAAAGGGCGAGCAGGTAACCGGCCGTTGGCCCAATCGTCGTGCTAAGGGTGATAATCGGCCAATCCGATTGTGTCAAGGCGTTATAGCTACTGGCAAACCAGGCCCAGGTCGCGGTGCCATTGAGCAGTTTCATGGCAAAAACGGCCGTATAACTGCCCGCCAGGGCCGTTGTTGCTGACCTGACCCAGGTGGAGAGGTATAAACCCATCACACCCGCAAACACAATCTCCAAAAAAGGGCGCAACATAACCGCTAACCCCATCAACCACCCCCACCACACCAACCGCTCATCCGCCAACGAAAAACAGGTAATAGCGATTGCCTGTATTCCACTCAATACCAACAAAACAAACCAAACCCGCAACCGTCCCAAAGCCCCAAACAGTTTTGCCAGCAAAATGGCGTGGGTCGAGTAAGGAGTCAGGCGCAAAATCTCCCAGGTTCCCCGGTCTACCTCCATGCTAATGATGGGGGCTGTCAGAGCAGGGGCCATGAGGGTACTAAACAACGTCAAAGCATAGGATACAACGGCTGGCAAACAAATTAAAAGCCCAAACGCCACCGTGTTGCTATCGGCCGATGTGAAGGCAGCATTACTAATGGCGGCACAAGAGCCAAACAGAACGGCCGCAATCACCAGAAAAGGGGAATACCGTTGCAGGGTGTTGTAAAAAGGGTTAGGAGTCCCCCAACCACCCCGCTCCCGCTGGTAAATGGGGTTTTGGTCTAAATGCCGCCACCAATGCCACGCCTTTTTAAGGTTCATCGGGCTAATTCACAATGCCTTTGGTGACTTGCAAGAACACATCCTCCAGATCGCCCGTTTTTTCGCTGAAGGCCACCACCGGAATGCCGCGCCCAACCAAGGCTGCCAGCAGGTGACTCAATTCCTGATCGTTGCCACTAAAATCGAACTGTACCGTATCGGGTGGGATTTCTGCTTCGGTTCCGGTGGCAATGGCTTGAACGGCCGTTTCCCGCATCAGCCCTTCAATCAACGGTTCAACACCCCCCAACACCCGCACCTGCATCAACCGGTGGGGCCGGAGTTGTTTCTTCATCGCCTCCATATCCCCATAAGCAATCAGCCGCCCCGCCTCAATAATGCCAATACTGTCGCAAATATCCGCCACCTCCGACAGAATGTGGGAGGAAAAAAAGATAGTTTTGCCCATATTTTTTAATTCACGCAACAGCTCCCGAATCTCGATGCGGGCACGGGGGTCTAAACCAGAAGCAGGTTCATCCAAAATCAACACCTGCGGGTCATGGGCCAGTGTGCGAGCCAGGCAAAGCCGCTGTTTCATCCCCCGGCTCAAACTTTCCACAAACGTATCTTTTTTGTGCCCCAGGTCAACCAGCGATAACAAATCATCAATCATCATGGGGCGTGTGGCTGGAGGAATATCGTAACAAGCCGCAAAAAAATCGAGATACTCCCACACCTTCATATCTTCGTACACCCCAAAAAAGTCGGGCATGTACCCAATCGCCCGCCGCACCCCTCTGGGATCGTCGGTGACAGAACAACCCGCCACCCACGCTTTGCCGTGACTGGGTTTGAGCAGGGTGGTCAAAATTCGCATGGTGGTGGTTTTGCCCGCCCCGTTAGGGCCGATAAACCCAAAAACTGACCCTTCCTCGATGGTTAGATTCAGGTCATTGAGGGCGACCAATGAACCATACTGTTTGCCTAAACCTTGAATTTCAATGATGGTTGCCATAATTTTTAGGGATTTTGTAAATTTTTTGGGTCTTTCGGATTTTGTGGGGTTTGCCGTGAAACGTAAAACGTGACTAGAGAAATTTCACGTTTCACGTTTTACGTTTCACGTTTCATTGGTTATCAATCCCCTGAGTTCCCAAAGAACCAATTTTTTTGCAGATTAGAGGTTGGTAATCTCCAATCTCTAATCTCCCATCTAAAGACATCGTTCCTATTCAAACTTGCCGGTTAGAACCGGATAAATTTCCTGTACAGTTACGCTGCTGCTTGTTTCCAGGCGAATTTGCACAGCGTTTTGTGGGCCAATAAAACGGCCGAAATCTTCAATTGCCACCCGTCCCATTGTAAACCCGGTAATTTGTACCCAACTCCGGGCTTGCCAATCGTACAAATCCATTAACAAGGGAGACCCGCTATAAGTGGTATCTGCCTGTATGTTTATCTCCAACCCGGTAACTGTCATCTGCTGAAATTCAGCCCAGGGAGTAAATTGGTACTCTATCGAGCCATTGTACAGATAAAGATTAAAAAGAGCAGGTTGGGCACCGCCTGTATTCCGCAGCACTTCCCAGTTTAATAAACTCACGGGAACCATCACAGTTTCTCCGCTAGAAACAGATTGCCTGACAGGAATCTCCAAAAGGTAAAGGGTGGTGTGGCGGGTGGTGAAAGCCTCCCGATCCACTGCCGCGTCCAGTTGTGGGGTGTCTGACCAGCCAACCAGGGTAACAGCGTTTTCGGGCATGACGATATTGCCAACTCCGCCGTAGTAATTCCCTTCCAGGGCAATCAGCAGTTGCCAACGGGGAAATGTGTCACGGTTGTTTTGATAATCGGCCGTTCCCAGCAACACCTCAGCGTTACTTGCCAATGGGGTGGTATAACCAGAGTAGGTGGTCGTGGAGGATAGGAGGGAAAAGGGGACTATCTGTGTCTGGTTAAAGGTGGCCCCTGATTCTAAATTGCCCAAACGAATGGTGGTAAACCCCAACATTAAAACAGCATTTTCCAGGGTGATGTCGCTGTTGTTCTGCACTGTGATGGTTAATTCATTCCGCGCCCCCGTGATGTTCATCACCACTTCGGCGGTAATGTCGGGCATCGGGCGGTAACTCTCGGCCAAAAAAGCGGCCGTATCTCCCACATCTACCACCACATCGGAAAGAACCAATTCATTCCCCCTGGTCACGGCATCGGCCGCACCAGCAGGCTCCATGCTGCCAGAGTTGCGGTTAAAGGGGTAGGCAACCACGTCGCCGGGCAGGATCAGGTCATAGGTGGAGCGGCGGGGTGAATAAATGCCTAACAGGCTCTGTACTCGCATCTGCTCTGCCCCCACCTGACCATAGGCCACAGACATCTGGTTAATCAGGGTGGTGTTGCCTTTTAATTGGAAACCGGTGAGATAGGTGGCACTGCTAAAGAGGAAGATCAGGGCTGGAATGCTGACCCAGGCCAGTTCGCGCCGGTTATACCGTTTGAGTACCAGGTAGTTGACCGGGCCAATTACCACGACGTATATAATAAGGAAGAGAACGAGTTGGGAGGTAGAGGGGACAGCCAGGGAGGGGTTGCTGGCAACGGCCGTTCCTGCGGAGTAACCATCCCGTAAACGTTGCCCCCAGGTGGGCAAAACGGGCAGGCGATTGGCTATTTCATACCATACCTGCTCGCTGCCGTCCCAATCGAGTAATGGGGCCAGGCGCGGGTCGAGAGCCAAAAAGTAGACGGAACCACGCCCAAAGGGTTGTCTTGCCAACAAGGGCAGACCATCTTGGTGAATGAGCAGTTCGCCGCTTTGTAAGCTGCTGGTGGCGACTACATAAGGGCCGGGATCGCGGAATGGTAAACCGGCGAAACTGCTGAGGGCGGGCAGTTCGGCGATGGATTCGCTGCTACTGATGGAAACGGGCAACAAGTCGGTGAGGGAAGCGGCCGTTTTTTGCCAGTTAGCTCCCCCAGTTATCACCAGTTGTCCACCCAGGCTGACCCAGCCACGCAAGGCGTTTAGCTGATCGGCCGTTAACTGCCCAGTATCCACATCATTAAAAATCAACACATCCAAAGCAGACCAGACTACCCCAATCTCTGGCAAATCCGTTACATCCAGAAAGGCTACCGCCGCTTCTGCGCGGCCGCCCGTCACATTCTGCAAAAACTCCAACTCTCCTGGATCAGAACTCACGACCCCATATAACAGGGCATCCAGGGCTAATAAACTGAGCGAATCTGTGTTGTCTTCGGCTATCTTGTCGCCAGTGGAATCTAACAAAACGACATTAAAGGAAGAAACGTACCGGTTAGCGGAAACGTATAGGGTGAGGCGTTTGTTGGATTGGGTGGGCAAACTGAGAGGGGCGTTGTATACCACTGCTTCGCCCGGAAAGGAAGTACCCACTACAACCTGTAAACTGCCTTCAATATCCGGGCCGTTGTTGGCGACGCTGACATGAATGGGAATCCAAAACTCTCCTTTGTAGTAACTATCGTAACCAGCAGAAGCGGTTAAAGTGACGTTATTGTTCTGGGCAACGGCCGTTTTGGGGGCAAAAACGGCCGTAAAAAACAAAAGGGATAGGAGAAATAGTCGTTGTAGATTCATGCTGTTTATACGCTCTAACCGGGCAATTTGTTCCGATTCAATCAGGCTACATTATACGGCAAGGAGACGAGTTTCGAGTTTTGAGTTTCGGGTTTCAAACCTGATATTAAAAAAGTGTAACTGTTCAGCCTCTCTAGGATTTAACCGCAAAGTACACAAAGAACACAAAGG
>CAZPEJ010000214.1:0-8261 GCA_964585465.1 uncultured Ardenticatenaceae bacterium | reverse complement strand
TGCCTGTGCCCGTCGCCCCCAATAACACCTGACGTTGCAATCCGTCATTCACCCCCTGCACCAGTGCCGCAATCGCCTGGGGCTGGTCGCCAGTGGGTTGGTAATTCGATACCAGTTGAAACTCGGCCATCACACACTCCTTCACTGAAAGCTATCAGCTAACAGCTATCAGCTAACAGCTATCAGCTATTAGCTATCAGCTATCAGCTATTAGCTATTAGCTATCAGCTAAAT
Organism: uncultured Ardenticatenaceae bacterium; assembly: GCA_964585465.1. Lineage (GTDB taxonomy): Bacteria > Chloroflexota > Anaerolineae > Promineifilales > Promineifilaceae > CAZPEJ01. The sequence continues at coordinate 8,027 of CAZPEJ010000214.1, read as the reverse complement.
CCTACGCCCAGTTTACGGCCGATTCTTGACATCTTGTGTCACATACAATCTCTCACCCATGACCAAAGGGGTAGATATTTGTCTAACACTTTTACGGCGGTGCGGTATAATTTCAGGTTTTCCGACCCGCCCGGGCTTTTAACCCCAGGCAACATTGACTAACCAAAGACGGCAAACCAGTGAAACCCTACACTTCCTGTTTTACGTTTCACACGGCCCGTCTCCACCGATTGCGGAGGTAGTATGACGACGATTACATCTTTGTTTCGCCCGGCCCGGCCGATTCCAGCCGAACATCGGGCGAATTTTATGCACCTGTATCTGGATATTGCCTGGTTTGGGGTGGTCAGCGGCAGTGCCATCTCCTTTTTGGCGGTGTTTGCCACACGCCAGGGGGCAGATGGATTCCAGTTGGGGGTGTTAAACGCGGCTCCAGCCATTATCGGATTGATTTTTACTTTACCGGCCGGAGCGTGGTTGCGGAATCGGCCGATTTCGCGCAGCGTCTTTTGGACTTCTATTTTTCACCGCTTCTTTTACCTTGTCTGGGCCATGTTACCCTTTTTCCTGGCACGTCATTTACAGGTATGGAGTTTGGTTTTAACCGTCTTTTTGATGAGCATCCCCGGCACGGCTCTTTCGATAGGGTTTAATGCCATGTTTGCGGCGACGGTGCCGATGGAGTGGCGTGGGCATGTCACGGGGGTGCGAAACGCGCTCTTATCCCTGGTTTTTATTATTACCTCCCTGATTTCGGGGCAGATTTTGGACAATTTGCCCTTTCCAACGGGTTATCAGGTGGTGTTTGGTATTGGTTTTTTGGGGGCGGCCATGAGCAGTTTGCACCTCTACTTTATTCACCCCACCGTAGAAATCCCCCACCCTTCTAGCGGGCGCAGTTTGGGGGATTTGGCCCGGCCGGGTATTTGGCGCACGGTGGGGGATGGGTTGCGGGCAGGGGTTGGGTTGCGTTTTTTGGCCCGGAATGGGAAACGGCCGTTTCTGCCCTCCAAAGTGTTAAACAGCCCATTTCGTTCTGTGGTGTTGCTGCTGTTTGTTTTCCACTTCACCCAATACCTGGCAATTCCCCTGTTCCCCCTCTATTGGGTGCGCGAACTGGAGCTTTCCGACAAAATCATTAGCCTGGGAACGGCCGTTTTTTATGTCACTGTGTTATTGGGGTCTATGTTCCTGGGTAATTTGACCCATCAACTGGGAAACAAACGCATCTTTGCCCTGGGAGCAACTATCATGTCCAGCTACCCGTTGCTCACCTCTCTGACACAGGAGACAAGCTTTTTTCTGTTCACTTCGGCCGTTGGTGGGGTGGCCTGGTCGTTGGCGGGTGGGGCTATAGCCAACTACATTTTGGAGCGTATCCCCGGTGAAGACCGTCCTCCTTACCTGGCATGGTACAACCTGGCTTTTAATGGAGGGATTTTGTTGGGGTCATTGGGTGGCCCATTGCTGGCAAATATCATCGGGTTAGGCACGGCTTTAATGGTCATTGCAATCGGCCGTTTCCTGGTGGCCCTCTCCTTCTGGAAATGGGGGTGATGGGGAATGGTGAATGGGGATTTGGTTCACCATTCCCAGTTTTTATCGGCTGTTGGTCAGAAATTGTTGCAAATCAGTTTTTAGCTGGGCCAGCGAGGGGATATGGATGTACATCATATGCCCGGCCTCGTAATACCCCATGGTGATATTTTGTTGCAACGTTGGGTTTAGCCCTAGATGGTTAAAGGTGTATTCCGTTGCCAGGAAGGGGGTTGCCAGGTCGTAATACCCATTGGCTACAAAAATTTTTAGGTGAGGGTTTTGGTTAATAGCCTTCCGTAAGGTGTCTGCCACATCTACATACTGGTTTTGGTATTTGGTGTAATCCCAGGGCCATACCTTTTCGGTCAAAATTTCATAGGGCAAATCACTTTCAAACTTCAATTCGCGGCGCACGTAGTCGTTGAGGGCAGCAGTGTATGGCCCTTGAATGGTGGCATAACTGGGGTCATATTCAAAACTCTCCCCGGCATCATCGCGGTCATAACCCGTAAAACGGCTATCCAATCGCCCGACCGTTTTACCTGCTTCACGTAACAACTCCTTCGTAAAACGAAAAATGCCGATTCGCAGGTCGGTTTGTTCGATGTATTTGGGCGAAAGTCCGGTGTATTGAGCCAATTGGGCAACTATTTGGCTGCGTTCTTCGGCGGGCAAGGCACTACCTTTTAACAACGCCAGGGCATACTCGTGAGTAGCAAAGTGGCGCACTTCTGCCAACAGGTTGGCAATCGGCCGTTTTTGCATTTCGGCCGATAACTGTTTGTGGTACCAGGCAGTGGCGGTGTAGGTGGGTAAAAACAGCAGGTATGGCAGGTCGTTACCAGGATCAAAACTCAACGTCTGGAAGTTTAACACCACCGACACCAACATGATGCCGTTCAGATACAACCCGTGCCGCTCCTGCAAATACCCCGATAACCCGGCCGCCCGTGTGGTGCCATAACTTTCGCCAATCAAAAACTTGGGTGAAAGCCAGCGGTGGTGACGGGTGACGTAGAGGCGGATAAATTCCCCCACCATCTCCACATCCTTTTTGATTTCATAAAACTGTTTCGTTTTCTCGCCGGGGGCAGGGCGGCTGTAACCGGTGCTGACCGGATCAATAAAAACCAGGTCGGTTTCGTCGAGCAGGGAGTAATCGTTGTTAATCAGCTTGTAGGGAGGTGGGGTGGGGTTGCCTAGCTCATCCATCAGCACGCGGCGCGGCCCCAAAACACCCAAATGTAACCAAACGGATGAAGACCCAGGGCCGCCGTTAAACGAAAAGGTCACAGGGCGGCTGCCTGGCTCCTCTCCATCCTTCGTATAAGCAATATAAAAAACAGAGGCTTTGGGTTTCCGCACCTCTTTTTCTTCTTCCAATAGCTCTTCGTGCAGCACCATTGTGCCAGCTGTGACAGTATAGTGGATGGTTTTGCCACCAATAACGGCCGAATGCTGACTTTGGGAACTTTCTTCTTTGGGTGTGTCTATTTTTTCTTCTTTTTTCTCTGGGTTGGGTTTTGTTTCAGTTGTCATAGGGAATTAAGGGTTTTCGTGCAGAGGCACAGAGACGCTGGGGGGAAATGCTTCGCGCCTCTGCGCGACATAAAATTAGTCATCATATCACGTCGTAACGAGTGGAAAGTTTCTCACGCAATACGCAATATGTTAAAAGGCCCGGCTAACTTTCACGGTACAAAACCATCTCTATCAACGCGGCCAGTTCGGTGCGGGCAGGGGAAGGTGGGAGTTTTGCCAGGGCAGTGCGGGCACGTTCGGCCGTTTCTTCGGCCTGCATTCGGGCGATTTCCACCGCACCCGACTCGCGCAAGTTGGCTAACATTTGTTGTAACGGGTCTAACGCAGCAACGGCCGTTTCTGCATACCCCTCACTCATATGTTCCCCGTTTTGAGCCGCCATCACCCCACGCCCCTGCGCCAGGTCTAACCCAACCGGTTTGCCCAGCGTCTCCGGGTCGCCAATAATGTCCAGAATGTCATCCACAATTTGAAAGGTCAACCCCAGGTTATAGGCATATTCTGCCAACGCCGCCACAATTTCTGTATTGCCACCCCCCCACAAAGCCCCCATCCGTGCCGAAGCCTCAAACAAACTGGCTGTTTTGCGGCTGATAATCGTTTTGTACGTTTCCCGATCCATATTGCCAGACTTAGCGGCCGCCGCCTGTAACGTCTCCCCTTCCACCAGCCGGGTGGTGGCCCCAGCCATAATGACGTTGTAGGTGGCCCCATAGGGAGCCATCATTTCATACACTTTGGTAAACAGGTAATCCCCGGTGAGCAAAGCAAAGGTGCGCCCCCAACGAGCATGGACGGTAATTTTCCCCCGCCGGGTGAGGCTGTGGTCGTTGATGTCGTCGTGAACCAGGGTGGCGGTATGTACCATTTCCACAGCGGCAGCCATTGGAACGGCCGTTTCCCACTCCTTGCCTCCCACCGCCAGATAAGATAACAACACAATTTGGGGGCGTAGTCGTTTGCCCCCCGATGTAATAATGTGCCGCCCGGCATCTTCCAGAAGTTGTATGTCGCTGGCTACAACTGATTCTAATTTTTCTTCAACGGCTTTTAGCCCTTGATGAACGATTTCACTTACCATAATGTTCACCTTGTTCACAACTTTCAAATTTTTTTGAACGCTTTTTGATTATAAAATAAAGAACCTACCCCCGTCAAGCACAACTTGTGAAATAAATCTCAATCTACAGCCGTTCAGACCTGTGGTGTTTCAACTTTTTGGGTCTTTTGGATTTTGTGGGGTTTGCCGTGAAACGTAAAACGTGAAACGTGAACGCTCTCTGGTCACAGTTTACGCATCATATTTCACGGGTTGTCAACTCCCTGAGTTCCCAAAGAGTCACAAATCCGCCTGAAAAATATCACATATCTCCAGAGTAATTGTCTGGTTTTAACTATCTTTTGGTTGCCTATCTTCAGGATAGTAGCGCATAATAACAGCCATGATGATATAGGAGTTTGAGAGTTTAACCAAAAAATGAGCGTAACAATTCACGACAAAGAACACAACGCGCACAAGAAATAGCGGAAGTGACAGGATAATTTATGGAAGCATTAAAACAACGTATTTTGCAGGAAGGTAAAAACCTGGGGCGGGGGATTTTGAAAATTGACTCTTTTCTCAATCACCAGTTAGACCCTTTGTTAATGGAAACAATTGGGGCGGAGATGGCGCGCCATTTTGCCGCCAGTCGGCCCACTCGCATCTTAACGGCCGAAGTGAGCGGCATCATTCCAGCCACCATGGCGGGCAAGGCGTTGGGCAATTTGCCGGTGGTGTATGCCCGCAAACACAAACCCATCACCATGGCGGAACCTGTTTTTATCGAAACCGCCCCCAGTCACACCAAAGGGGGAGAAGTGAATTTGATGGTTTCGCCCGAATTTCTCCAGGCCAGCGACCGGGTGTTGATTGTGGATGATTTCCTGGCTACAGGGCGCACCATTGATGCCCTGGCGCGAATTGTCCAGAGTAGTGGAGCGACGTTGGTGGGCATAACGGCCGTTGTAGAAAAAACCTTTGAGGGTGGTCGTGCCGCCCTGGCTGATTGGAACGTTCCCATCGTTTCCATAGCCACCATCACCGACATGAGTGACGGCAAGATCGTGTTGCTTGAGTGATCGTCTAAAAATAATTTCCTGTTTTTGTTTGTAGTAACCGCTTCAGCGGTTTAGACGACTAAAGTCGTTACGACGAACTTATTCCTGGACAATTCCTTAGAGAGTGTATGGCGTATTCTGTTTACGCCATACACCATCCATAATATCAGGCTCCCCTTATGTTTCATGACACCATCATTGTTTTAGATTACGGCTCACAATATAGCCAGTTGATTACGCGGCGGGTGCGCGAGGCCAATGTGTATTGCCAGCTTTTTTCCTGGCGCACCCCGGCCGAAACCATCCTGGCCTTGAACCCCAAAGGTTTTATTCTCAGTGGCGGCCCCAACAGCGTTTATGATGTGGGTGCCCCTACCCTGCCCGATTATGTATTACAAAGTGGGTTGCCTGTGTTGGGTGTTTGTTATGGGATGCAACTGTTGGCCCATGGCCTGGGCGGCCGGGTGGCTCGCAGCCAACGACGGGAGTATGGGCCAGCGACTTTGGTAGTGGATGAAACGGATTCACTGTTATTTAGAGATTGGCGATTAGAGATGGGAAATTCACCAGCCAATCCCCACTCTCCACTCTCTAACCTCCATCAGGTTTGGATGAGTCACGGCGATAAAGTGGAGGTATTGCCTGCCGGGTTTCGGCCGTTAGCTCACACCCACAACTCCCCCTTTGCCGCCGCCGCCCACGAAACCAGACCCTACTACGCGGTGCAGTTTCACCCCGAAGTGGTGCATACCCCACAAGGCTCAACGCTGTTGCGGAACTTTGTGCAAAGGGTGTGTGGTTGCCGCGCCGACTGGACTCCAGCCAATTTTATTGAGGAGCAGGTAGCTGAGATTCGGCAACAGGTGGGAAACGGCCGAATCGTTTTAGGTCTCAGTGGGGGTGTGGATTCGGCCGTTGCTGCTGCCCTCATTCACCGCGCCGTGGGCGACCAACTCACCTGCATCTTTGTAGATCATGGCCTGCTGCGCCAGGGCGAAACAAAACAGGTAATAGACACTTTCCGACGCGAACAAGGAATGCACCTGATAGCCGTCAACGCCATTGAGGAATACCTGGAAAGCCTGGAAGGTATTACTGACCCGGAACGAAAACGTAAAATCATCGGCGAAAAGTTTGTCCGTATCTTCGAGCGCGAAGCCCGCAAACTGGGTCACATAGATTTTCTAGCACAAGGTACCATTTACCCCGATGTGATAGAAAGCGCGGGCCAAGATAAAAAGGAAGCCCAGGTCATTAAAACCCACCACAACGTTGGTGGGCTGCCAGATGACATGCAATTTGAACTGGTGGAGCCATTACGAACGTTATTTAAGGATGAGGTGCGCCGCACAGGAGAAGCGTTGGGGTTGCCAGAAAACTTGGTGTGGCGGCAACCCTTTCCAGGGCCAGGGCTGGCAATTCGCTGTTTGGGGGTTGTCACCTGGGAACGATTGGAAAGGTTGCGGGCGGCAGATGCCATTTTTGTGGAGGAGTTACACCGGGCTGGCATGTTGAAACATGGCACACAACAGGCGTTTGTGGTGCTGTTGCCAGTAAAAAGTGTGGGGGTGATGGGAGACGGCCGTACTTACCAGGAAGTGGTGGCTTTGCGGGCCGTTACCACCGAGGATTTTATGACCGCCGATTGGGCCCGCCTCCCCTATGACCTGTTAGCCCACGTCAGCCGCCGCATTGTCAACGAAGTTGCCGGTGTAAACCGTGTTGTCTTCGACATCACCTCCAAACCCCCCGGCACGATTGAGTGGGAGTAAGGCACAACTGTTTGCACGGTGAAACGTACAGTGGACAGTGGACAGTAAACAGTGAACAGTGAACAGTGAACAGTACTCAGTACTCAGTACTCAGTATTCAGTGCTCAGTAGACTGGGTACTGACCACTGGGTACTAATAGTAAAACGGAGGATACAATGGATTACGGTAAGTTACTCTCCCGTTCCTGGGAAATTGTTTGGAATAACAAATTTATGTTTGTGTTGGGGTTTTTGGCGGCGTTGGGTGGCGGCGGTGGTAGTGGTGGTAGTGGTAACAATTTTACTACCGATTCCGGCACACTTCCGTCCGATATGGTCGCACAAGCGGAGCGATTCCTGGATCAATTTGGCCCCCTGCTGGTGGCTTTGACCTGTCTGGTGATCCTCATTGGGGTGGTTTTGTGGCTGGTGCGGCTGGTGGCTCAGGCCGGGCTGATTGGCGCGGCTGCTCGGATTGACGCAGGCGAAAAGATGAGTTTTGCCTCCGCCTTTTCTGCAGGCACCAACAAATTGGGGCGGATGATTGGGGTAAATGTGGTGCTGTTAGGCCCATTTTTCCTGATTACGTTGATTGGCGCGGTACTCTTTTTTGTCACACTTTTTGGGTCTGGGGCTTTTGCGGTGGCAACGGCCGAATCTGGCACCCCCTTTAACCCTGCCGCCATTGGGACTGCTTTGGGGTCTGTCGCTCTGGTTTTTGCCTGCCTGGCTTGCCTGATTGTTCCTTTATATATGGTGGCAATGGTTATTTATCCTTTTGCCCAGCGCGGAGCCGTGTTGCAAGACCTGGGTGTGATAGAAAGTATTCGGCATGGCTGGCAAATTGTACGGCAGCATCTTGGAGACATTGTGTTGTTGGCGATTTTGTTTTTGGTGTTAGGGTTTCTCTTTGGCCTGGTTTTAGGGGTGGTGTTGATCCCCTTCGCCTTCCTGGCGGCCGGGCCAATGGTATTTGGGTTGATTACCGAAGGGAGTGTCAGCACCGGCAGCATTGTCACCCTGGTAATTGGTGGGCTTTGTCTGGGGTTGGTAGCCGCAGCGGTAAACTCAATTATGGTTGCTTTCCGCTCAACG
>CAZPEJ010000213.1:0-8278 GCA_964585465.1 uncultured Ardenticatenaceae bacterium | reverse complement strand
TTGTTATGTTCTCTTCCACCACTTCTTGGGGAATAAAATAGGTTCCCTGCTCAAATGTGTGGTAAGCCATATAAACCAGCAATCTTTCTTTCCGTTCCAGGTTCAACTGCCCATATAGAGACTTCCGCTTTACCCCCCGATCCTCATCCCACGCTTTTAAGACAATTTGTACAGCTTCCTGGTACAACTCGTGCCGTTTTTGTAGGAATGTGTTGGTATGTTCGTAGGTGATACATAACAATGCCAGCAACAGGGGAGTTCGTGCCAGTTCCGCGATTGGTTGATGTGCTTCTTTTTCCAACTCTGCAATCAAATTTGTGGCTTTTTCACTTCTCCCCATAAACCAGTTTTTAACAAACCGTTTTACTTGTCCTGGAGTAAAATCCGCCATTTCCACATAGGTAAACGTTTCAAACTGCCGTCTTTCAGCATAGGGGCGGCAGGTGATCACCACATGACTCTTGCCACACAACTTGCACAAATCTTCAATTTGTTCATTCACAGCCTGCCGTTTTCCCTCTACCACCTCATCCAACCCATCCAACAACACCAACGTTTTACCCTCTCGCAACAGTTGTTTCACAAACTCATCGGCAGTTGGAAAACCACTCAGGTTAAAAGGTTTCACCAACAAATCAAACAATCTGTCGGAAACTGTTGTCAACTGTTTCAACTCTACATAAATGGGGATTTTGGTAGCAGGCGGCTTTGTTCGGGCAGCTTGCAAAGCCAGACGGCGCAAAAAAGTTGTTTTACCTGCCCCAGGCTCCCCAATAATGAACAACCTGTTGGTTTTTCGTAACAGTTGCACACCTGGTTGCCGCTTTTCATCTCGGTGCAAAACCTTTCTGCTCACGAACCTCTGCTGCAAATCAGCAATTTCCTCTATTGGCAAGTAATCAGTTCGTTCCAACAGGTAAACATCGGTATAAATGTTATGTAGTGACACGGGTTTTGTCATACTCAACACTCGCATGGTGTTATACTGTTGCTGCACCCAGACCATGTAATTTGCCAACGCTGCTTCTGTATCTATAGCAAGTACCCCTGATGCGGGTTGTTGTTCTAATTTTGCCAATATCCGTTCTAAAAGCTGTTTTAACTCATTAAAACGGGCTGCTTCATTGTCGTTTAACCCTCTTATGTTGTCGCCAATCGAACTCAGTGAAAGGAACAGTTCACGTTTGGTTGGCAAGTTTTGTATTTGAGAGATAGCCTCTTCCATTCCCACCAATTTCTGTTTGATAAACTCGTCAATTTCTTTCAACGAAGGGTCACTTTGTCCAGCAACCCTTTCAATAATCGTAATGAGTGCATCCCCCCCTATTTTTTCGATCAATTTCCACAACAATGGCGAAAGGGTCATGATTACTGCCGCATTGCCAGGGAAAAGGCAAAAAATGGCTGCTGCCGCTGCTCCATAAATTACCAGGTGCGCTGATGCAGAGGTGGAAACTTCAAATAAACGTTGTGCAACTGTTTGTCTTTGTTCTTCGGTTAATTGGTGTTTAGTCATAACAAACTCAAAGGTTGTTGAATGGCAAAGTAAAAGCTGGGTTAAAAACCGGGCTTCTTGGAAAAACTCGGTTTCGGCAGGTGCTTCATTTTAACACAGTTACCGTTTTTAATGATATTTGTCACTCCTGTGTGTGTCATCTATCACTCCCCACTGTTGTTGCCCGCTTCTAAAATTACAACGATGTTAAGAAGTTGTCGGCCATTAGCTATCAGCTATCAGCTATCAGCCGTCAGCTGTCAGCTATCAGCTATCAGCTAAGAGCTTTCTCCCAGGAGCTAGATATGTCGAAAGAGATGATCACAATTGATGGAAATGAGGCTGCTGCGAAGGTGGCCCACAAAGTGAGTGAAGTGATTGCCATTTACCCCATCACCCCTTCCTCGGCGATGGGTGAATGGGCGGATCAATGGTCGGCAGAGAACAAGACCAATTTGTGGGGGGCTGTGCCGATGGTGGTGGAGATGCAGTCGGAAGGGGGGGCGGCCGGGGCGGTGCATGGGGCGTTGCAGTCGGGGGCGTTGACAACGACGTTTACTGCTTCGCAGGGGTTGATGTTGATGTTGCCCAATATGTTCAAAATTGCTGGGGAGTTAACACCGGCCGTTTTTCACATTGCAGCCCGTTCGTTGGCGGCTCAGGGGCTTTCCATCTTTGGTGACCATTCCGACGTGATGGCAGCGCGGAATACAGGTTTTGCGCTGCTGGCGGCTGGTTCGGTGCAAGAGGTTCATGACTTTGCTCTGATCACTTCGGCGGCTACGCTGGCTGCACGGGTGCCCTTTTTGCACTTTTTTGATGGGTTCCGCACTTCGCACGAAGTGAACAAAATTGAACCGTTGGACGACGACATTCTGCGGGCGATGATGAGTGACGAACTCATCCGTGCCCATCGCGCCCGCGCCCTCTCGCCCGATGCTCCTACGATTCGGGGCACGGCGCAAAACCCGGATGTGTATTTTCAGGCGCGGGAGAGTTCTAATCCGTATTACCTGGCGTGTCCGGGGATTGTGCAGGAGACGATGGATAAGTTTGCCCGGCTCACCGGACGGCCGTATCGCCTGTTTGATTATGTGGGGGCACCAGACGCGGAACGGGTGATTGTGATGATGGGGTCGGGGGCAGAAACGGCCGAAACCACCGCCGAGTATCTGTCTGAACGAGGGGAAAAAGTGGGGGTGGTCAAGGTGCGACTGTATCGGCCGTTTGATGTACAAAGTCTGGTGCAGGCATTCCCCGCCACCACCCGCGCCATTGCCGTGTTAGACCGCACCAAAGAGCCGGGCTCCGCCGGAGAACCATTGTATCTGGATGTGGTAACGGCGGTTATGGAGGGGTGGGATATGGCAGGAAACGGCCGTTTACCCAAAATCATCGGCGGGCGGTATGGCCTCTCCTCCAAAGAATTCACCCCCGGCATGGTCAAAGCCGTCTACGACGAACTTCAAAAATGCCTCGACAACTCGAAACCCGAAACTCGAAACTCAAAACCAGTTAAAAACCACTTCACCATCGGCATCCACGACGACGTAACCCACACCAGCCTGACATGGGACAACACCTTCGAGATCGAACCCAACGATGTTGTGCGCGCCGTTTTTTATGGCCTGGGGTCAGACGGCACTGTGGGAGCCAACAAAAACTCCATCAAAATTATTGGCGAAGACACCCCCCACTCGGCGCAGGGGTATTTTGTCTACGACTCCAAAAAATCTGGCTCCGTCACCGTGTCGCACCTGCGTTTTGGCACCAAACCCATTCGTGCCGCTTACCTGGTGCAATCTGCCAACTTCGTCGCCTGTCACCAATTTAACTTTGTGGAACGGTTCGACCTGGGGCGGTTGGCGGCTGTGGGGGCTACCTTCCTGCTCAACTCCCCTTATGGCCCAGATGCCGTGTGGCAACATTTACCGCGCAGTTTGCAACAAACCATTATTGAGAAAAAGTTGCGCTTTTTTGTGGTAGATGGGGACAGGGTAGCCAGAGAAGCGGGCATGGGGCGGCGGGTGAACACCGTGTTACAAACCTGCTTTTTTGCGCTGTCGGGGGCTTTGCCCAAAGAGGAAGCGATTGAGGCCATCAAACATGCCATTGAAAAGACGTATGGCAAACGAGGGCAAGCTGTGGTGGAACAAAACTATGCGGCGGTAGATGCCTCATTAGCCCACCTGTATGAAGTGACGGTGCCATCGGAAGTGAATAGTACATTTGAAAGAACGGCCGTTGTGCCCGAACACGCCCCAGAGTTCATCAAATCCGTTACCGCCCGCATGATTGAAGGGCTGGGAGACGAACTACCCGTCAGTGCCATGCCAGTAGACGGGGTGTACCCCTCTGGCACCACCCAATGGGAAAAACGGAATATAACGGCCGAAATTCCCGTTTGGGATGCCGATATTTGTATCCAATGTGGCAAATGCGCCTTTGTCTGCCCCCACTCCGTCATTCGCATGAAAGTATACGACCAGGCAGAACTGGCAAACGCCCCGGCCACCTTCAAACACACCCCAGCCCGCTACAAAGAGTACAAAGAGATGGCCTACACCCTGCAAGTGGCCCCAGAAGATTGCACCGGCTGTACCCTCTGCGTGGAAGTGTGTCCGGTGAAAAACAAAAAACAGCCCAAACTCAAAGCCATCAACATGGCACCACAACCACCCATACGCGAAGCGGAACGGGCCAACTGGGCATTTTTCCTCGATTTACCCGAAGTTGACCGCACCACCCTCTCCCTGAACCAGGTGAAATACTCACAACTCTTAACCCCCTTGTTTGAATTTTCCGGGGCGTGTGCCGGCTGCGGCGAAACACCTTACCTTAGTTTGTTGAGCCGTCTGTTTGGGGAACGGGCCTACGTCGCCAACGCCACCGGTTGCTCCTCCATCTATGGCGGCAACCTGCCCACCACCCCCTGGACACACAACAAAGAGGGGCGTGGCCCCGCCTGGGCCAACTCGCTCTTTGAGGACAACGCAGAGTTTGGTTTGGGAATGCGGGTGGCTCTGGATCAGCGGCTGGAGTGTGCCACTGGCCTGTTGCGCCAACTGCGCGATAGGGTGGGGGCTGAACTGGTAGATGCTATTTTGTATGCAGATCAAACCAACGAAGCGGAGATTGTCGAACAACGCCGCCGTGTTTCTGGCCTCAAGGAGCAGTTAAACCAGTTGCAATTGACCGCCAACGAGTCACGTCTGGCGGAAATTGAAAACCTTCTCTCGCTGGTAGAGGTGTTTGTGAAAAAATCTGTCTGGATTGTGGGGGGGGATGGCTGGGCCTATGACATTGGGTATGGTGGTTTGGATCATGTGCTGGCAAGCGGCCGAAATGTGAATATCCTGGTGATGGATACGGAAGTGTATTCCAACACGGGCGGGCAAATGTCCAAAGCCACCCCACGCGGGGCGGTTGCCAAATTTGCGGCTGCGGGCAAACCGATGCCGAAAAAGGACATGGGGTTGTTAGCCATGAGTTATGGCAATGTGTATGTGGCACGGGTGGCTTTTGGGGCGGATGATAAACAGACGATTCAAGCGTTGTTAGAAGCTGAAGCGTATGATGGCCCCTCCATTGTGATTGCTTATGCTCACTGTATTGCTCATGGGTATGATTTGAAATATGGTTTGCAACAGCAAGAGGCGGCGGTGAAAACGGGTTACTGGCCGCTTTACCGCTTCCACCCGGATCGGGGGCTGGAAGGGGAAAATCCATTCCATCTGGATTCCAAACCACCCCAACAACCCCTGGAGCAGTACATTTATCGGGAAGGGCGGTATCAGATGCTCACCCAAAGCCACCCAGAAACGGCCGAACGCCTGTTGCAACTGGCAAAAGCAGATATTCAGGCCCGCTGGGAAAGTTATAACCGTCTGGCTGCACCCATGAAAAAGCAAGAGAGTAAAGAATGAGAAGATAGGACGCGGATCAACACGGGTTTTGGGGCTATTCTTAATCCGCGAAAACCCGCCAAATCCGCGTTCCATTCAAATTCTGCAAAGTCGTGATCATTCTTCACAGGAGGAAAAAATGGACTTAAGCACCACCTATCTCGGTCTGACCTTAAAAAACCCGCTGGTACCTTCATCGTCACCCTTAACTCGTAGCCTGGATAGTTTGCGACAGATGGAGGATGCTGGCGCATCGGCCGTTGTGTTGTATTCGTTATTTGAGGAGCAAATTAACCAGGAAAGTCATACGCTGGATCATTACCTGACACAGGGCACAAACAGCTATTCGGAAGCCTTGAGTTATTTTCCTGAGGCCCCAGAGTATGAAAATGGGCCAGAAGTGTACATGGAGCATATTCGCCGCGCCAAAGAGGCGTTGGACATTCCGGTGATTGCCAGTTTGAATGGGGTTTCGACTGGTGGCTGGACGCGGTATGCCAAAGAAATACAACGGGCAGGGGCGGATGCGTTGGAGTTGAATGTGTATTATCTGCCGACAGACCCAGACTTGACGGGGCCGGAGGTGGAGCAAATTTATCTGGATGTGTTGCGGGATGTCAAATCGGCCGTTTCTATTCCCGTCGCCATGAAACTTGGCCCTTACTTTAGCTCCATGGCCAATATGGCTGGCCGATTGGCAAAAGCAGGTGCCGATGGGTTGGTGCTGTTTAACCGCTTTTATCAACCAGATTTAGACCTGGAAAACCTGACGGTGGTGCCAAATTTGAAGTTAAGTGCTTCCTATGAGTTACGGCTACCGTTGCGCTGGATTGCCATCCTTTACGGCCGAATTCCTTGCGACCTGGCCCTGACCACCGGCATTCACACCCCCAGCGACGTATTGAAAGGGGTAGCGGCCGGGGCTGCCGTCACCATGACCACTTCCGAATTGTTACAAAACGGTATCAATCGGCTGCGCGTTTTGGAAAACGGGGTCAAAGCGTGGTTAGAAGAGCATGAGTATGAATCGCTGGATCAACTGCGGGGTAGTTTGAGCCAGATCAATTGTGCCGAACCAGCCGCCTTTGAACGAGCCAACTATATGCGGGTATTGAGTTCCTATGCGCCCGACTATGGCTGGCGTTTGGGTGCTTTGGGCATCAAAACAACCAGAAGTTAGGAGGGGAAGTTCGTCGTAACGACTTCTGTCGTTCAAACCGATGAAACAGTTACGACGAACAAAAACGGGAAGTTGTTTTTAGATGCTCACTCAGTGAGGCTACTATGGAAATTAAAAAATTTGATGAAGTCTGGACGGCCGATGGTGAGTATATTGGTGAAGCTCTGGCTTTACATTATCGGCCAGATGAAGAAATAAACCCACAGTTGAAGTTTTATCCTGTCTATTTGCAGGTGTGGAGCATTTTGTTGGGTGGGCCTTGTTACATTCCCACCGAGTTTATTGGGGAGTATGATGCGGCCCAAGGGCATGTCAATTTGATGGTGACGCTGGCCATCATTGAACATGAAACATGGGAACGTGCCCCTGAATTTGTGGCGGGTCATTTGGGTCGGCGGGAAGAGTTGCCTATGGGGCAGAAAACGGCCGTTGTCTAAAAACAAACACTCAAAAATACCCTGTTTTCAAAACACACTTGTGCAGATAGATAACCACAAAAAACTTGTCCATCCATCTGACCCGTTTCAGGCGTGGCTCCACGCTATCAATAGTCAACCCGGCACCTATGCCCTCGTTCTGGAGGTAACCACAACCAAGACCATTCAAATCGGCCGATTGGGCAGTTTACAAACCCGGCCGGGGAGTTATGTGTACGTAGGCAGTGCCTTTGGCCCTGGGGGAATAACCGCCCGCATTCGCCACCATCTCCAACCCGTGCGCCGTTTTCACTGGCACATTGACTATTTACGCCAGGCGGCTCAGATTACCGGAGTATGGTACACCCTCCACCCACAACCCGTTGAACACACCTGGGCCACTCTGTTAGCCCAACTCCCAGAAACCATCGTGCCCCTGCCCAGATTCGGGGCCTCCGACTGCCGATGCCCCTCACACCTGTTTTATTTTGGAAATGATGGGGAAACGTGAAACGTGAAACGTGAAACGTGAAACGTGAGGGGCGAGGAGCGAGGTGCGAACCTGAAATCTGAAACCAAAAAACCTACGATTTCCCTACGAATGACCCCAAAATGCCACAAAACTACCACCTTCGGACAAAAATGGTTATACTTCTGGCCTCGTACCCAGGAAACAGAATTTGGTAATTTGTGACCATTCCACTGGTACAATTACTATGTTCTAAATCCTTGAAGATTGAAAAACGAAGGAGATACCGCATATGTCTGATGTGCAGGCAATTGCCAATCGCATTGTAGAAAATGTTGAAAAAGTCATTGTAGGAAAACGTGCTGCCGTGCAGTTGACTGTTTTAGGGTTATTATGTCAAGGGCATATCTTAATCGAAGATGTGCCTGGAGTTGGCAAAACAGTACTGGCAAAGACATTGGCAAAATCCGTTGGCTGTAAGTTTCAACGTATCCAATTCACCCCAGATATGCTGCCCAGCGATGTGACAGGGGTTTCTGTCTTTAATCAACAAACCCGCGAATTTGAATTTCGCCCTGGCCCAATCCACGCCCAGATTGTCCTGGTAGATGAAATCAACCGCGCCACCCCCAAAACCCAATCGGCCCTGTTGGAAGCAATGGAAGAGCGACAGGTAACGGTGGATGGCAACAGCTTCCGTTTGGGGCCTCCGTTTATGGTGTTGGCAACCCAAAACCCAATTGAGTACGAAGGCACCTTTCCCCTGCCAGAAGCACAACTAGACCGTTTTATGCTTCGGATTCGGTTGGGGTA
>CAZPEJ010000212.1:7167-8284 GCA_964585465.1 uncultured Ardenticatenaceae bacterium | reverse complement strand
CGCTCATACCGTTTGTTGTTGATGGTGATGGTTATGGAGTGCATAGTTTCCTTAAAAAGTGAGCAGTAAACAGTAAACAGTGTCAAACTGTTCACTATTCACTGTTTACTGTTTACTGTTTACTGTTCACTGCTTTCTCTAACGCCCGTACTGTCAACACCTTTGCCAGATGCCGTTTGTAGGCAGCGGTGGCGTGGATGTCGCTGGCGGGATCAATTTCTTCCTGGCTGGCGGTGTGGGCAACGGCCGTAAAAAGGTCAGCAGACGGCCGTTTTCCCACCAACATCCCGGCCGCTTTTTCTGCCACCATCGGTATTTCCCCAGCATTCAAATAAACCAGCCGGGCCTGAGTGCAAACCCCATTTTCGTCTGTTGACACCAAGGCCGCCACCCCTGCCTGGGCATAATCCCCGTGCCGCCGCGACATCTCCAAAAAGGCATAACCGGTGTGGGGTAGCAGTGGCGGGATAACAACCTCGGTCAACATCTCATCAGCTTCCAGAGCCGTGACAAAAATACCCGTAAAAAAATCGGCCGCATTCACCCACCGCTGGCTGCCTTTTTTTTGCAGGCGAAGCCTGGCTTGCAAAGCCACCATAATCACAGGCAGTTCGGCGGCCGGGTCGGCGTGTGCCAGGCTGCCGCCCAGTGTGCCCCGGTTGCGGATTTGCGGATGGGCGATGGAGGGCATGGTTAGGTGTAACAGGGGGGACATTTGGGCGATGAGGGGATCACGTTCCAACTGGCGTTGGCGAGTCATAGCCCCCAAATGAAGGTGGGAATCGGCCGTTTTTTGCACCCCACCCAGCCCTGCCACCGTATTCAAATCCACCAGCAGGGCGGGCTGTGCCAACCGAAAATTCATCATCGGCACCAAACTTTGCCCGCCAGCCAGCAACTTGGCATCATACCCATGTTCATGCAAGGTGGCTAAAACATCATCTAAGGTCGTGGGAGCCGTATAATCAAAAGGTGCAGGTTTCATAGGCAACTTTTTGGAAAACCAAAGTAAAATGGATATGAAAGATGCACATTTTATCGCAATCATTTCTAAAAGGGTAACGCATAGGTCACATTTCAGACATGCGATGTTTTGCCCCCTGGCATAAGCCCTGTT
>CAZPEJ010000212.1:0-7067 GCA_964585465.1 uncultured Ardenticatenaceae bacterium | reverse complement strand
CGCTGGCTGAAGCCAGCTTTTCGGACGACCCTTCCCCCAAGCCCTGTTCACAGGGTGTCGTTTTTAGCACGGCGGCTTTAGCCCCGTGCCAAAAAAGAGGCGGAAAATCATGAACCATGAATCATGTATGACAAATGAACCGGGCATGGCAAATGTCAGCACGGTCATCAATGACCGTGCTATGAACAACGCTGGCTGAAGCCAGCTTTTCGGACGACCCTTCCCCCAAGCCCTGTTCACAGGGCGTCGTTTTTAGCACGGCGGCTTTAGCCCCGTGCCCACAAAAACACAAAAGGAAATCTTATGACCACAACCCCACTGCTTGATGGCATTCGCATTATTGACCTCACCCGCGTGTTGGCCGGGCCGTATTGCACCCAGATGTTGGGTGATCTGGGAGCTGACGTGATTAAAATTGAAGCCCCAGAGCGCGGCGATGACACTCGCCATTGGGGGCCGCCCTACACCGGCGGCGAAGCAGCTTATTTTCTTTCTGCTAACCGTAACAAACGCAGCCTGACACTGGACTTAAAACAGGACAAAGCGCAACAAATTTTGCGTGATTTGATTCGTCAGGGGGATGTGTTGGTGGAAAACTTTAAGAGTGGCACCCTGGCAAAGTGGGGGCTGGATGATGAAACCTTGCAGCAGCTTCGCCCAGGCCTCATCTACTGCACCATCACCGGGTATGGCTACACCGGCCCCTATAACAACCGCCCCGGCTACGATTTTATGGTGCAAGCCATGGGGGGGTTTATGAGCGTCTCTGGCCCGGCCGATGGTGACCCCACCCGCGCCGGTATTGCCATTGCCGATTTAGCGACTGGTATGTTTGCCGCCAGCGCGATTTTGGCGGCTTTGTTTGCCCGCGAGCGTACCGGCCGGGGGCAACGCATTGATATGTCGCTGTTAGATTCACAAGTGGCGTTGATGTCTTATGTTGCCAGCAACTACCTGGTGTCTGGCGAGATGCCACGCCGTTATGGCAACGGCCACCCCAACATTGTGCCTTACCAGGAGTTTAAGGCGCGGGATGGGTATTTTGCTTTTGCTTGTGGCAACGATTTGCAGTGGCGCAAGTTTTGCCAGGCAGTGGGGCAGCAGGAGTGGACGACGGATGAACGGTATGCCAGTAATAGCGCACGGGTGAAAAATCGGCAGGCGGTGGTGGCGATGTTGAATGAGCTGTTTGCCGGGCGTGATGCCCTGGATTGGATGGCTTTGTGTGAGGAGATTGGTATTCCCTCTGCGCCCATTAACACCATGGATCGGGTATTTGCTGACCCACAGGTGCAGGCGCGGGGTCTGAAGATGGAGGTGGCTCACCCAACGGCCGTTTCTATCCCTCTCATTGCCTCCCCCCTCAACATCCCAACAGCCCCCACCCAGGTGCGTTACCCACCGCCGCTACTGGGGCAGCACACAGCGGAAATTTTGCACGACTTTTTGGGCTACGACGAAGAAACAGTTGAAGGGCTGCGGCGGGAGAAGGTGGTTTAGATGGAACAAATAGAAGAAAAACAGGCAGATGAATTAGATGAAACGGCCGTTTTGCCTCGACTAAAAACAAAGTGGTTGGGGCGTTCGTACCATTACAGCCGGGAAACGGGTTCTACTCATGACGATCTAAAGGTGTTGGTTGCTACCGGTCAACCAGTTCACGGCACGGTATTACTCACCAATTACCAAAATGCGGGTCGGGGACGGCTGAATCGGCAATGGTTAGCTCCACCAGGTAGTTCACTGCTGTTTTCCTGGCTGCTTTGCCCCAACTGGCCTGCTGAACAGATGCAATGGTTGACCATGCTTACCTGTGTGGCAGTGGCAGAAACAGTTGAAACAGTCACCGGGGTCAAGATGGGGATAAAATGGCCGAATGATGGGGTGGTGGAGCAAAACGGCCGTTTTTTCAAGCTGGCAGGTTTATTATTAGAAGGGAATTTGGGGGAAAACGGCCGACTACAACACGCCATTCCAGGGTTGGGCCTAAACGTCAATACCCCGCCTCACCAATTGCCAGAAGCCGCCACCCCACCCACAAGCCTGTTCGCCTGCCTGGGTCGCCCTGTTTCCCGTTTATCTTTGTTTGTAGAGCTATTACAACGCCTGGAAACAGCCTATGAAACGGCCGATAACGGGCAATCGCCACAACCCGCCTGGAAAAAACGCCTGGTCACATTGGGACAATCGGTTCAGGTGACACAAATGCACAACCAGACAACGGTCACAGGAACGGCCGAACTGGTAGATGAATGGGGTCAACTGGGTGTACGCGACGAAGCCGGGCATCTGCACATGATAGCTGCGGGAGATGTAACATTGCGCCCTGGCAGCAAATAGGTACAAAGTTTTGATGTAATACCCAACATTTCCCGTTGACATTTAAGGCAAAAGACGTTAGCCTTACAATATAATGCGTAAAGGAGATGCAGAATGAGCCGCTTTGACAGTTTAGATGATGATTTTGTAGAAGAAGAAACCAGTTCTGACGAAATGGATGAGTTTGACCAGTTGCGTCGGCGTTCTGTGCGTACCGGGTCTGCTTTTGACGAGTTAGAATCAGAAGATGCGGGCAGATCATCGGAGGGTACAACGGCCGTTTCCCCCACCTCTTCCTCCTTCTCCATGCGTAACTTCAGCCCCGGTCAACGCCTCATCCTGGTGTTATTGGTCTTGTTAGACATTTTGGCCATTATGGCTGGGGTGTTAATTTTCACCGGAATTATCTAAATCAAAAAAAAACCGAGTTTTTCGGAAAAACTCGGTTTCTAGCTATCCTAATTAGGCTGTGTAGGGGTGGGTTCTGTCGGTTCAAGCAGCGTGGCAGGGGTCGTGTCTACTGTTGGCACAATGCCAGGGCCAGGTAACACTAACGTTGGAGTCATTCCCTCCTGGGTGAAAATAATTTTATCTACTTGAGACAATGCGCTGGCGTTCGCCTGAACAATTTGCAATTGCAGGTATTCAGGATGGGCCGAGTACAACTCGGAGAGTGCTTGTTGGAAAGCCAGGTCGGCCTCGGCTTTGGCGGAAGCTGCTTCTGCCAATGCCAGGTTAATTGCCAGGTCTTGTTGGGCTGCCAACAATTCATTTGCTTTGGTTGCCTCAAGCACCTGCCGGGCGGTTTCCAGTCCTGCCAGGTCATTATTCCGTTGCGCTTCAATAATTGCCAGTTGCGCTGCCAGTCGTTCCTGCTCCAGTTGCGCCAGCGTAATTTGTTGTCGCGTCTGCTCCTGAATACGGCTTTGTTCTACCCGAATCTCCCCTTCTTGCCGCGCCTGCTCCGCCAGGGCTTCGGCTTGCGCTTTCAACTGATCTTGGGCCGCTTTTTCGGTGGCTAAACGGCTTTGCACAATAGCATCCAACGCTGCCTGCACCTCTGGCGACAGTACCACCTCTGGTACAGCCACGTTTTCAATTCGCAGCCCCAACGCGGAAGCCAGTCCGCTCAACTCTTCGTCAATGCAGGTTCGCAACTCATCCCGCGAGGTACCAATGATGTTAGCATCGAAGGTGCGATCCCCCACACACACTTTCATCGCTTGTTTGGCTAAACTTTGTACCCGCAACTGGGTGGCTTGATCATCCAGGTAGATGCCGCGATATTGCGACCACAACTGGAGGACTAAATCTTTTTCTGCCAGCCCAGGGCGAAAAATGTCACCGGTAACAACCAACCCAATGCGTTGTTTATCTTTGGTGATAATTTCCGCGTCGGACACTTCAAAAGTAATGGCCTGGCTGGAAACTCGTTGTAAATCTACATATAACCCAAAATCGGAATAAACCCCTGGGCCAACGATGTTGGTAATACGGCCGCTTTCAAATTGCACTCCTACCTCTTGTTGTTCAACTGTTTCCAGGAAATAGTAAAAGTTGCTCGAAAAAGAGACTATCAAGGCAATCACAATCACGACCACAAAAATAAGCACTAAGGGGCGTAAACTACTCAATCCTGCTCTCATCACATGCTCCTTTCATTGTTATGTTACGTTTCACGTTTCACGCGCCACGTTTTATTCTTCTTCACCTGGACGGTATTCACTTTCCAGATTAACACGAATTTCGCTTTCGGTAAACCAAACCGGGCGCAACTGGCGTTGCACAAAGAGGGGGGCCTGGTCGGCGTAATGGGGGGAGTCGGTGTCTAACGTGGCGCTGCCGTATTGGTGCAGGCTTTGAGAGGTGAGTTGGCCGTTAACATCCCATTGCACCAGCATAATGAAGGAGTCTCCGGCGATGCCACGAAAACGGCCGTCTTCCTCCCAATGCCCATATACAGCGTGCAAAATATCCGGCCCACCCCCCAAACCCAAATCAACCTCACCCCGTATCAGCCGGTTTAACGCCTGCCAGGGTACGTCTAAACGGCCGAAATGGGTCAATAATCGCTCCACACCGGTCACAAAACAGTCCGCTAACACGTCATCTGGCACCACACTACCACTTAACTTGCTGATATTGAAGCGGATTGTGTCGTTGTCCAGTTCATACAAACATTGCAGCGTCATCGCCATCACCGACATGCCAACGGTGTCGGGGGTGGTTTGTAAATCCCATTCGCGCAACAGATTAACGGCCGTTTGTACCTCATCATCCTGGGGCAACGAAGCCGCCAAAAGCCGCTCGCGGAACTGCGCCACATCCGACTCGGTTGAGTAGGCCATGTCATATTTATAAGTGTAGAAAGAATCGGCCGTTACCGCCTCATCCGCTTCAAATAACTCCAACAGGCGCAAAGCCCGGTTACTCATCTGAGTTTCAATGCCCAATGTAGCCGAAAAGTTGGCCGGATCAGGGTTGCCAGGGCCAAACGTGGTGCGAAACGGGTTGCTATTGGCATTTTGAATAAAACCAGACGGTGGATTTAACACCTGTGGCAACTGTTCAAACGGCACATACGCCGTCCACAACGTTTCCGATGTATTCCCCGGCAGATATTGTTCCCAATCATACCCCTCGGCCCGCACCGGCAACAGCCCGTTGTAGACATAATAAATGTTACCTTCGCGGTCAGCATACCCCACATTAAACATGGGTAACGGCCCATCCGCCAGAGCCGCCTGCCATTCAGCCAGGTTTTGGGCTTTATTCAGGCGCAAAAACTGGTCTACAAAGGTGATATTGCCCCAACCCGCAAACCGGATGGCATACACCCCATGATCTTGCCGCACGGTTGGCCCATACACCGACCACAAAATTTCTTGCCTGACAGGGATTTTGATGCGTCCCAAAACTTTTACCCACAAGGTGGCTGTGCCCACTTCCAAATCGCGCCACTCGCCATCAAAACGGTACTGGTTGGGGTTGTCGGGGTTCATTTCCAGCACATAGGTGTCTACCAGATCGGGGCTATTGACCGTAAACGCCCAGGCCAGGTTTTCATTGTGGCCGTGTGTGATGGTGGGTGAACCCGGCAATAAACCACCCGCCATATTCCAACCCTCTTCGCTGTGAACGTAAGCCTCGTACCAGGCAGCAATACCTTCCCAGGGTTGATGGGAATTGACGGCAAAAAAGGTTTCGCCATTGGCTGACCGGGCCGGGGAGACGGCGAAGGTGTTGGAGCCATAGAGGGGAAGGAGATTGGTGATTGGCAATTGGGGATTAGGGGTTTGCAAAATCTCTAATCCCCAATCCCCAACCTCTTTAGTAGATAACTCGCGCTGCCGCTCTGCTTCAAATAACTCCCCTAATGCGCCATCAATGCCAAAAAAGAGGGGGACACGGTGGATAAATCCGGCGATTACGTCTTGCTCGCGCACGGGAAACAGGCCAGGGGCCAGGATTTCATCTGTGTGCAGGGCGGCGTAGTAGTTGAGACCGTCGGCATATCCCTGCAAAACGGCTTTAGCTTCTGGGCTAACCTGGCTTTCGTATTGGCTGTCTACGACCTGCCAGATGCGTAATAGTTGCACCATGTAGTCGTTGGGGGCGGCATCGGCTCCATAAACCGTTGCCAGATGGCCCCTGGCGGCTACCAGGGCTTGCTGAATGGTGAGGAAGTCGTCCTGGGCATGGGCATAGGCCAAACCAAAGGAGGCATCGGCATCAGAACGGCCGAAAATATGAGGCACGCCCCAGGTATCACGCAAAATCGTTACGTCGTACTGCGTACCTAGAGATTCCAGTTCCGACAAGTTTTGTGGCACAGGCAAAAAGGCATAGAGGAGAACGGCCGTTATGCCTACCAACACCCCAACCACCAGCTTTTTCCACCATTTCCAGGTTTTCATGTTGTATTCGCGCGGAGCAGAGTAAAGTCAAAATGTTGAGAGGGGTTTATCTCTGCAAGTTAGCTTATGGCGTATTCGGTAAACGGCCGTTTAGCAGGGGAGTGAAAGCCTAACACAATCTCTTTTTTAGAAATTCCCAGAGCTTCTAGCTCATAGGCTACGCCATCTTGTGTTCCATCAAATTGGATCCATATCTTTCCTTCAATAATGTCAATATGAATCACCTGCCCCTCAATACGCCTCATGCCTTGCCAGCCTGTTTCTACCAAGGCATAATGGTCATTGCTCTCATCAAATATAATTTCTGTGCGAAGATCCCCCATGACAGATTGACGTTGGGCATGTTTTTGAATAACTTGTTTAACCGCATCACGGTAACGGGTTAAGGTATCCATTGTTTAATAACCTCCTCCACTGGATTAAAAACAACCAGTTTGATATGAGCTTGTTTGATCACTCGTTGCCCTAACATTTCACTAAAAATACCAATATAAGCATCTTCAGGGACAGCCAGATAAAGCTCTCGTTCTGGGTAGGTGTCTAATAAAACACCTAGCTAAAGCACATAAGAACCAACTGCTTCTTGTAAATCTTCTACTTCAGAGGGGCGGCGAAAACTTTTTACTTCAACAACAATTTTGCGACTTTCTTTTTCCGCAGCAAAAAGCTTTTCGGCTCCCAGGTCAGCATAGATTCGGCGGATGCCATATTCTAACGAAAATGGGTCATGAGTAATTATCCAACCGTCTTTTTGGAGGGCTGTTCTAACTGTGTTGTGATAAATATCTCTCGCTGACAAAATCTTTTATCTCCAATCTCAACTACCTCACA
>CAZPEJ010000211.1:3327-8287 GCA_964585465.1 uncultured Ardenticatenaceae bacterium | reverse complement strand
TAACAGTGTAGAAGCATTTTC
Source organism: uncultured Ardenticatenaceae bacterium (assembly GCA_964585465.1). GTDB lineage: Bacteria > Chloroflexota > Anaerolineae > Promineifilales > Promineifilaceae > CAZPEJ01. The sequence continues at coordinate 8,266 of CAZPEJ010000211.1, read as the reverse complement.
ATGGAGGATTAAGAATTGGCAAACCTGAAAGCGTCGAAAAAATCTATTCGACAGACACCTAAAAGAACGGAACGCAACCGGGTGTATCGTTCATCGGCTCGCACCTATATCAAAAAAGCGCGTCTGCTGATTACCCAGAACAAATTGGATGAGGCTGAAGAAGTGGCGCAAAAAGCGTATAGCATTTTGGATAAATCTGCCTCTAAAAACATTTTGCACGATGGGAACGCGGCTCGACGTAAAGGGCGACTGATGAGCGCGCTGGCAAAAGCCCGCGCAGCCAAAAAATAATCAAAAACACCACCGACAAGGTGGTGTTTTTATTTGGCAACTGTTTCTGGCGAGTGCAAAATGGCAAAAATGTAACCCTTGCCGCGCACTGTGCGTAAAACGGTAGGGGCGGCCGGGTTTTCTTCTATCAATTCCCGTATCCACCGAATATGTACATCCAGGGTTCGGGTGTCGCCGATGTAATCGGTGTTCCAGACATTTTGCATCAGTTGGCGGCGAGTTATCAGTTCGTTGGGGTGGCGCACAAATTCTTGCAACAATTGGGCCAGTTTGGGGGTTAGGCGTTGTTCGCCCTGTCCACTCACATCTACCGAGGGTTTGGAAAGATACAACTTAATATGTCCGCAGCGTACCATTTCTTCGTTTTCATCGTCGGCGGGTAAAAGGGCACGAATACGATTGAGTAGTTTTCGGGGGGTAAAGGGTAGCTCCAGATAAACGTCTGCTTCGGCCGTTCTGTCCTCTGTTTGCCCTTGAGCGCGGGTGTGAATGATGGGTGTACCGCCGACAGCCCGGCGCAGCCGACGACAGGTTCTGGCTCCGCTAGAGCGCATGGCTGAGGCATCAAAGATGATCAGGTTGGGTGGGGTTGTTTCGATGCAGTTGAGGGCAGCTTCTCCAGTATGAACCACTTGCAGGTGAAAATTTGCCTTTTGTAAAGCGGGAGCCAGGGAATGATGGTTGTTACCCTGCTTTTCCACCAACAGGATGATTGAATCTTGCATAACTCTCTTTCGCTAACCTTAAAAAATTGAGTGTGTGGATTATACGGATAATGTAGGGTTGTGCAAACTTGTAAATCAAACGAAATAGCCTGGTACTCGACAGAAAAATGCCAGAAAAGAGCAGGTTTTGTGACAGAATTTGCCCTTTTTCTTATGTTAGGATTTTTAACATGAAAGAATTAACGTCTGACTTACAGGTGGGGGCAGTGGTAGATGTGCGTATCAAACAACTGTTGCCTTTTGGCCTGTTAGTGGAGACGACCCACGACCAAAAGGGCATTATTCGGGAGCGGGAGTTATCTTGGGAGAAAAAGGGACAATTTTCGTGGCGAGATGTTTATAAACCAAACCAGACGTTGCAAGCTGTTTTGCTGAATCGGGTGGATGATGAGTATGTTGAGTTTAGTCTTCGTCTGGTGGAGCATGATCCCTGGCAAAAGGTGGCACAAACATACCAAGTTGACCAATTGGTGGAGGGGGTGGTGACGGGGTTGCAGTCGTATGGGGTGTTTGTGGAGATTGAGCCGGGGATTTCTGGGTTGTTGCAAACGGGGCAGATGCCATCTTGGGTACGTGGTCGGGGGGCAGAGGTTTTTTGGCCGGGGGATCGGGTTTGGGTGGTGATTGAGGAGATAGAGGTGGCGCGTCGCCGTTTGTTGCTGAGTCTGACGAAGGCATGGGAGCGACGGTGGCAGAAACGGGGGGAGGAAACGGCCGTTTCTGCCCATTTGCCCCAGAAAAACAACCCCCCACTAACCTTAAAATCGGAATTTGTGGAACAACCTTTTTTCCCTCGCCCGATGACAATTGGGGTAGTGGAGGATGAAACTGTTCATCGGCAGGCGATTTGTCACTGGTTTCAACAGATAGGTCATTCGGCTTGTGGCTTTGAAACGGCCGAATCCCTTTTGGACTGTTTACAGCAGGAAAGGTTTGACCTGGTATTGGCTGATCTGGGGCTGCCGGGGATGGATGGGTTGCAGGCGGTGACAACTATCCAACAAAATTACCCACAAGTTCGTTGTGTCATTATGACAGATTGGGCGAGTGCCAGTGCAAATCTGACCAGGTTGGAGCCGTTGCGGGCTAAGGGGGTTTCTTTGCTCATTAAACCGCTGCTGCCAGAAGATCTGTTTTGCCTGTTGACTCCTCAGAAGGAGTTGAAAGAAGAAGCATCTCCCATTATACTGCTGGATGAGCCTTCTCCCCTGATGTTAAAACTAAATCAGAGCCACCAGGTTACGGTTCAGCGTTTTGTTACGCGTTTATGCCAACAAACTGGGGCCAGTAAAGTGGTTTTGTTTGCATTAGATGGGGCACAGAGGCGGGTAACGGCCGTTAGCGAAAGCGGACAAGTAAAATTGAATAAAGAAGCGTTTGTAGATTTGATTTACAGCCCGGTTCAAGACGTGGCTGAAGAGCAAATCAGAGTCAATTTGCCAGATTCACTCAAAAGCGACGGATATGTGCGTTACCTCAAACCTTTATTATCATTTCGTTCCTGTTTGGGTATTCCAGTGATAGGGGATTATGCTTTGCACTACGCCCTGTTTTTTTTCCACCCAAACCCATCATTTTTTACGGCAACCCACGAGGAAATTGCTCGCATGGGAGCGATAACCATCTCTGCTCTTTTGGAGCAACACCAGCTACAAACTCACACGATGGAGTTACAACGCCTGGCTTTATTGGGAAGTTTAACCCAGGGGTTGGTGCATGAGATGAATCATCGGCTTAGTCCAATTGGTTTTGCCCTGAATGAGTTGCAGGAACGGTGCCAATCTCTGAACGAGTCATTGGGAAAATCGCCAGAGAATATCCAGATAGAGGTGCAACAGGCAGGGCAAATGTTGAATTACCTGGCTGAGAATATCCGTAACCTGGTCAAAACGTCTCGTTTGTTTGGGCACATCACTGTACAGGGCCAGGCTCAACTGTTGCGGTTGGATGAAGTAATTGAAGAAGCTGTGAGCATGGTGAGGGACACGGCCAACCGGGCCCATGTCACAATTACCGTCCATCCGCCGCCACATTTGATAGTTACCCGTGCCCAGGTGGCTCAATTGCAACAGGTTTTATTAAATATCATGCTCAACGCTATCCAACAAATCAATAGCTTGAGACCACAAATAGGAGGAAATCTACATATTTTTGTCAAAACCCGCCAGAAACGGCAAGAAACGCTCTTTCAAATTACCATCGAGGATGACGGGCCAGGGATTCACCGACGGCTTTGGGAGCGAATTTTTGACCTGGGTTTTACGGCCGGGCGAGAAGATGGAAGTGGATTGGGATTGTATATCACTCGAAGTTTAATACACGCCATGGGGGGGAGGGTCTCTATAGCCAGTAGCCATATTTTGTGGGGAACTACATTTATGGTGGAGTTGCCTGTAAGAATTTAAGGATCACATGGGGACATATCATTTTTCGCGTCCATTGTCACTTGTTGTACCCAATGTTGAACCGGTAGGTCAAACCAGTTGCGGACTGCCAGGTCTAAAGGAGTGTCGGAGGATGCGCGTGTTGATTGTAGACGATGACGAACTGTTTGGGGAAATGTTAGCTGACCGACTTAGGCGGGGTGCGGAGCTGGAGTGTGAGGCAATGGCGGTGGCAACGGCCGAACGTGCGGTGATCACTGTTGAGTCTCAACTTGCTCCATTTGATGTTTTTTTGATTGATTTTCGTTTAGGGGTGGGGCCGAATGGTATTGAATTGATGAAAAGTTTGCGCCAGTTGAACCCTGATGCGGATGCCATTATTTTTACCGGGGTGGATGATGGAGACACGGGGTTGCTGGCTTACCAGCAGGGGGCTTATCGCTATTTGCCGAAACCGTTTGATCCGCGTGAGTTGTCCTGGATTTTACGTTCTTTGCGGGAGCGGCGGCGTACTCAGCATGAACTGAACTGGTTAAGTATTTTGAACCAGATTGTGGAGAAGTTGCAGCGGTGTTTGACTTACCAAACTTTGGCTGACGAGATTATGCGGGGTGGGCAACAGTTGGGGTTTAGTCGGGCGCGGCTGTGGCGTTTGTCCTGGGACGGCCGTTTTGCTGACCTGGTTCACCAAACAGGGAGTGATGAACTGAAGCAGTACTACCCGATACAAATTGAGGTTAATACATCCCCGTATCTCCTCCAGACGGTTGCTTCGCGCGATCTGGTTACTTTTCACGGCCGTTCTATGGGGCCAACCCATTTAGACGTGCTGGTTGGTGGGGAGGGGTTTCACCCGACGGATGGGGATTGGGTCAACATCCCACTCTGGCAAAATGATCGCTGTTTTGGGTTGGTGGTGCTGGATTACGAAAAAAACCTGGCTCTCCGGTCGGAGCAGAAGGCGATGTTGAACTTGTTTGGCAAACAGGTGGTGGCGGCTTATGGGCGAACTCAACATTTTGAGTGGGAAAAGAGACGGCGGGCGGAGTTATCTGTTCTCAATCGGATTGGTAAAAAGATTAGTGCCCAGGCGGCTTTGGATGATTTGGAGACGCTGTTGGAACATATTCGCACGGAAATCGGCCGTTTAATAGATGTGCAAAACTTTATGGTGGTTCTGGTAAACGAGGAGAATAACGATCTGGAGGCCGGGTTGAAATATAGTAACGGCCGTTTACAGAAAAAACCTGACAAACCGGGAAAAAACGGCATGATTGCCCACCTGATCCAGACGAATAAACGGTTGTTTTTGCCGCAAGGCACTCAGGATTACCGCGAGTTACATGGGATTCCCCTGCAAGGCAAACCGGCCCGTTCCTGGATGGGGGCTGCTTTGCAGATGGAGGGAAAAGCCATTGGAGCTATCGTCATGGAAAATGACGAAAAAAAAGGAGCTTACCGCCAGGAAGATTTTGACTTTTTGTGTGCGGTGGCGGATCAAGTGGCGGGGGTTATCCAATCGGCCAAACTGAAAGAAAA
>CAZPEJ010000211.1:0-3227 GCA_964585465.1 uncultured Ardenticatenaceae bacterium | reverse complement strand
GTGCGGTGGCGGATCAAGTGGCGGGGGTTATCCAATCGGCCAAACTGAAAGAAAAAGAGAGCCGGGCCAGGAGTCAACTGGCGGTGTTGCATCAGGCCAGCGAAACTATTTTGAATCTGGCTGAGGAGAATGAAAAATGGATGTGGCACGCGGTGTTGACGGTGACAACGGCCGATTACTCTTTGGGTTTTAACCGGGCCATGTGTTTCAGGTGGGATGAAAATGGCAACTGCCTGCGTGGGTTGGTGGGTATTGGGCATTTTGCAGAAAGGGAGGCCCGGCATGATTGGCAACTGGACAAGCGGAACCAGATGGATTTTGATAAGTACCTGACGTTGCTTCGTGCGGGCAAAGTGAAAAAGACACCCATTGAAAAGCTAATTCAAGAGGTGGTTTTGCCACTGGTGGGTGAGGAGAATGTGCTGCGTCAAGTTTTGCAGAGTGGGAAACGTAAGATTTTATCTGCCCAGGAAGTATTGGATTTATTGCCGGTTGAGTTTTGTAATAAATTTAGCTGCACTGAGTATGCTGTTGTGCCGCTTTTGGGAGGCGGGCGGGTGATTGGGTTGGTCATTCTGGACAATATCCACAACTGTGAGCCGATTTCCCGCATGAAATTGGATTATTTGGAGCCGCTTTTGGCTCAGGCGGTGTTAATTTCGCGTAATTTGCGAGAACGACGGGTGCGTGACCAGTTGATAGATTTGAATCATCGGGTGTTGGCCCAGGCCCCACGGCAAGAGATGTCGCAAACGTTGACGGAGATTTGCCAGGCAGCGCAAATTATTACTGGGGCTGATTTTGTGATTATCAACCCACTTAAGTCCGGGGAACGGCCGTTTGAGTTCGATAAACCCCATCTGTGTGGGGTGGGCAAAACGGGGAAGACGATTGTTGTGCCGCCGCCCCGCCCCAACGGAATGACAGAACACATTTTGCGGGCGGGGGCATTAGTGGTGAATAATGTAGCAACTCATCCCACCCGATACAACGGCGAACGACTGAGCCAGAGCCATTATATACAAACAAACGGCATTCAATCGTTTATTGGCACACCCATCCGCGACTTCAATTCGGGTGAAACGTTGGGGGTTTTTTATCTGAAATACACCTGGCCGCAGCAGTTTTCTGAGAAGGATTTGCAATATGCCAACCTGTTTGCGGGTTTAACGGCCGTTGCGATATTGAATAGCAAAACGGCCGAAAAAGCCAGGAACCAAAACGAAGCCCAACAGCGAGAGTTGCGGATATTGAGCCGGGTGTTGGAAGAGTCCCTCACCTTTGAACCCGACGAACAAAAAATTAGCAAAGCTTTATTGACCGTCGCCGCCGACTTGTTAAACCGTCCTGATGTGCGTGTCGGGCTAGTGTTGCGGGAGTGGATGTCCCCTAACGACACCGATTACCGTTCCAGAAAGTATGAAATACGGCGTAAACACGTCTTACAGGCTGATGGCACCCTTTTTTCTCGCACCGAAGGCAACGTTTTTCGGGGTATCTGTGGTCTGGCTATGCAAGAAAACCAGGCGAAACGAGTGGATGATGTGACACAGCCCCCCTGGGCCAAGTATTACCTGCCTGGGTTTGAGGAGATAGAAACCCGTGCCGAACTGGATGTGCCTATCACCTATGGCGGTCAAGTGATTGGGGCTTTTAACTTTGAGTCTCCCCAAGTAGCTGCTTTTAGCGAAGCAGATTTGAAAATGTGCCAACGGTTGGCTTTTGCGGCGGGTTTGGCTTTGAGCAACTCGCGCCGTCAGGCTAATTTACGGATGGTTCTGGCTGCTACCCAGGCTGTTACGGCCGCTACCGAGTTAAAAGACACCTTAGAGTCTCTGGCTTATGAAGTCCGCAAGGCTGCCCCCCAACTTTCGCTGCTGAACATTTATTACCGGGTGCCAGGCACCAAAACCTTAAAACTGGGGCTGCACTTTGGGGCTCAACATGAAAAAGCCTTAAAACAAACTGTGGAAATGGAAGATCAAACGAGTGTGGTGTGGCGAGTGATCCAGGAGCATGAGCCGATTTGGGTGCCAGATATAACACAAGAGAATCTGCTCAAAGGCCCGTTTATAAAAACAGAGCGTATCAAATCCTCGGCGGCTTTCCCTTTGCGAGCCGATAATGAGGTGGTGGGGGTGATGTTCCTCAATTATTGCGATCTACACACCTTTTCCAGCGAAGAAAAAGCTTTGCTTTCGGTATTGGCCCAAACGGTGGCGGCGACGGTGCGTGATGCGATTCACCTGGAAGCCATTCGTAAGGAACACAGCCGGCTGGAAGTAGCTTTGGGGATTGCCAAAGCGTTGGCAAGCACGTTAGACCTGGATGAGACGTTGCGTAAGATCATGGATCTGTTGATTACGTTGTTTCCCAACACGAAACCTGTTGTTTTGACCTATGACCCGGCAAAAGAGCAACTGGCTTTCACCCCTGCTTCGTTTAAGTTTTACCCCTTGTTGCAATCCCCTCACGCTCACCGACAATATCTGAAGGTGGGGGGGATTGGCCTGGTGTGTGAGGCTGCACGAAACTCTTTACGAAGTAAACAAGTAGAGATTTTGAACGAGAAGGATGTGCGGCAAAACCCTAATTATTTGAATGTGGTGCCAGAAACCAAATCACAATTATGTATTACCTTGATGAATGAGGAGGTGTTGCTAGGGGTGTTGGTTTTGGAAAGCCCTGTGTTAGATGCGTTTAAGGAGATGGATGAGGCGTTTATTTTAACGGTGGGGCATCAGATCAGTGTGGCGATTGACCGGGCACAGAAAAATAGTGATTTGCGGTTTAAGACGACGGTTTCTACCTCGATGGCCTGGGCAGCGGAGATTGCCCATGATATTAACCGGGAGGTGGGCAAGATTCGGAATTGGGCTTATTGGATTCAGGCTGAAGTGGAGCAGGAAACGGCCGTTTGGCAGTGGGCGCAGGAGATTGATGAGAGTGCTGTCCAACTGGCCGGGGCGATGATAGCGGCTAACACCGATTATTGGGGGGCAACTCAACAACACGCTTTTTTCCTGGATACCCAATTGAAACAGTGGTTTGAGCAGATTGTTTGCAAACGTTCTCCCTGTGTGGATCTAAAGTTTGACCTGCAATGTCCAAATCTCCAGGTCATGATTTATCGAGACTCCTTAAAACGTGTGGTACGCCACCTGGCACATAATGCGTTGGATGCGATGAAGAGAACACCTGCTCCTCATCTCTTGGTTCGTACTGCT
>CAZPEJ010000210.1:0-8301 GCA_964585465.1 uncultured Ardenticatenaceae bacterium | reverse complement strand
GCGGCTTTTTTGTTTCTAAACGGTAAACGTATTCTTAAACCAAACACACCTTCCCGAATTTCCCGACCTGTTCAGGGCAACCGCCCTCTTTGCCCTGGGGCTGGCCATGTCGTTGGAAAAACTCGTTCAGTTACAAGTAGCTGCGTGAAGAGGAAGGAAGTAATGGCTGTAAGGTAAAATGCAGATTCGCCAAACGGGAGCGAGGTGGCTGTAGAGCCTCAATTTCATTGTAACCGATACTGTTGCCAGTTGGTCTTAATGTCTCTTTCGCCAATCGTTAATACTTCTTCTCGCGTATACCCCAAAAATTCAACCTTTTCCTGTGTCCCTCCGGGGTAGAGTAAATCTTTATGAGGCCGATTATGAGCTGTGTCGTATCGAACAATTGGATGCCACGAACATCAATCAAAGCCTCATATTGAGCGATAAAACGGATTACGCGCCCATCTTTCACAAAATGGTAATAACGAAAACGGTCAAGACGACAGGACGTAGCAAATGGACACAACGGCCGTTTATCCCTCTTTAGGAGGATGCCAGCCAGCCAATACCCATCGCTTACGACTTTTAACCAAGAGAGGGCGATTCAGGTGTAAGGCAGCAATAGTAGCCCGGCCAGTAGCGGTCAGACCAACCATTTTTGTGCTATCCTGGCTCCAGCGAAAATGGTCGGACCAAATTTCGGTAGCTGGATTGAACAGAGGCACCAGTTGTCCGCTTTGTGAATCAGCAGCATGAACGCGATATGCTTTGCGTTGGTTGCAAGAAACACAAGCCAACCACAAATTATCGGCCTCGGTTTTACCGCCTGCTGCTTCGGGGACGATATGATCTATTTGCAAAGGTTGTCCAGTAACTTCAGCTTGGGTTTGGCAATAGCCACAGCGATTTTTAGCACGCTCACTGACTTGTTGGCGCAAAGCGGTAGGGATATAACTTTTACTCACGAGTTTTGTAACAAGCTGGTATCCGAAAGGTCATGACCGCGTGATTGGAGCAGGAGCGCGGCATGAGCACGACGAAGAAGCATTTCGTCGTATAAAGTGAGAAGTTCATTTTGGCGTTGGCGTTCAACAACCATCAGGTCTCGTTGTTGCTGCACCTCATCCAATTTCACCAATTCAGCCTGTTCCTGGCTGGTCATTTGCCCTCGCGCCAATGACCATAGGGCAGCATCAGATAACTGCTCCATTGCTTTGAGTTCAACCTGTAAAACAGGTGGCAAATCTGCTTCTACTTCAACCATCGCTGGTAAGAAACGGCTCAAGGTGGCGCGGGCAAATTCATCCACCGACTGTCGGCTCAACAGAGCTTGTCGTTGCAGTTGTTGATATAACTTATCAGGAATTTCCAAAGAAATGATGGTCATCAGCAAATATCCCCATTTTCAGAGTAGGTTTATTATAACACAATCTGATGCAGTATATTATTTGCGCCAGGGCGGGAAGGGATTCTCAGCTAATGCTTCAACCTTAGTTACGATCTTCTAAATGGTGGCTGAGGGTAGGTTACGGAGTTCTTTATAAGCAGAAGATTTCCACTCAATCCGATAACAAGTCCTTAACAACCTGGTTTATTACCTTTTATTGCCATCGGGTGACAAGGCAGACCGCACCTGGGAAACGGCCGTTTCAAACCCCACACCCTTCCCTTTCTCCCAGGCAGCCGCAAATACTCCCTCCCCCAGCTCAACCTTTAATTGGGGGGTTATTTCACCAATTTGCTGGCGGTAAAAGGGGGGTGATTCGGGATGGTGGAAAACCATAGAGAGAATGGCAACGGCCGATTCCCGACCACCCAATAACTGTTCGTAACAGGCCCCCATATTCCAAAGAAAACCCAGCGTTTGCCACACCTGACCAATTGACAGATGCCACTCCAACACATCTAACAAAGGCAAACAGGCCTCACGCCACAAACCCCTTTGCATATAAGCCATGGTCAATACCTGATTGCTGTGGGTAATCCAAAACAGGTCTTGCCACTGCTTGGCAATGCTGGCACTGCGACGGCCGTATTCAATGGCCTGTTCATGTTCCCCATTTCGGGTACTACAAAGACTTAACGCCCACAAAACCCCATAGGTGATATAACTTTCGGGGTAATTCTGGGCAAAAAAAGGTAACATAGCCAACAAATTCGCCTGGGTATCAGCCTGTTGCACCCCCAAATCAACCATATGCCAAAGCCGGGCGGCTGCGGCCATTTGGGCCAGTTCGTTATCCCCCATTTGCACTGCCACCTGGTAAGCTTCCTGGTCGAAGTTGATCGCCTCTGTTTCATGCAAATCCATAGACAGGTTTGCCATCATAGAAAACAACCAGAAATGCAATTCCGATGGTTTGTCCTTTGGTAACAGCGGGGTAAACGTTAAAAACCACTCCTTCAACACATGCAGATCGTCCACCCCCATGCGACTGATCAGAGCAGTGAGGCGCAAATGCAACATTGTTTCGTCTTCCTCGGAAAACCCCAACGCCTGCAAAGATTGGATAGCCTGCTTTGCCAAAACAAATGGTTGAATGCCTTGCCGCAGCGCAAAGAGAATCATGCCTCGTGTCAGGTAAGGCAACGCTTCAGGTAATTTTTGCGCCAACACATACTCCCAGGCGCGGCGCAGGTTATCCCGGTCTGCCGCGTGTTGTATGGGCATCAACATGGGGTAGAAAGATAACGATTGCCGGATGCCTGTTTTTACCAAAGCGGCAAAATAACGACTGTGGGCCAGGTCAACCTGGCCCTGTGGGTCATTATGGCGGCGTTTGGCGGCGGCAAACTGGCGCAGGAGTTCGTGCATGGAAAAACGGCCGTTTTCCAGTTGACGTTGTAACAGTGATTTGTTCACCAATGCCAGCAGCAGGCGCAAATTGGCCCCGGCTACCTGCCCGGCCGCCTCCCGCGTAAAACCACCACGAAAAACACTCAGTTTTGCCAACACCGCTTGCTCCGCCGGAGTCATCAGTTGCCAGGAACATTCAAAAATGGCTTGCATACTGCGCTGGCGAAGTGGCAGGTCGGCTAAATCGGCGGTCAAAAAGTCCAACCCTTTTTCAATTTCGGCGGCAATTTCAGCCGGGGTGAGCAGTTCTAACCAGGCAGCCGCCAGCACCAATGCCAAAGGGGTGCCCTGCATCAGTTGGCAAATGCGACAAATATCCGCCACATTGGTGGGTATGACCGAAAAGTTGGGCTGCACACGACGGCCGTTATCCACAAACAGTTGTACCGCCGTGAAATGGCGCACATCTTCCAGTGTGGGGTGAGCAGGAAACTCCAACCCGCCCAGTTCATACCGACTTTCGCTTGCCAGATTCAAACGTTGCCGCGATGTCACCAGCAGGGAAACGGCCGGGCAGGTTTGTAACATTTCATTGACCAGTGCGGCTCCCGTTAGCAGTTGCTCAAAATTGTCCAACACGAGCAGCATTTTTGGGTGGCTCAACATCTTCAGCAGTTGAGGGAAAAGTTCCTGGGATTTATCCGGGGCCTGATACCCCAAAACGGCGGCTATCGCCAGCGGGATTTCCGTTGGTTCAGTCAGTGGGGCTAAATCTACAAAATACACCCCTTCCGGGTAACGGGGTAACAACCTGGCCGCCACCGCCAATGCCAGGCGTGTTTTGCCCATCCCACCCGGCCCTACAATGGTCACCAGCCGTTGCTCTGGTTGGTTTAGCCGTTGGCTGATCTGGTCAATTTCTACTTCGCGGCCGATGAGGGGGGTGGTTTCGGCGGGCAGGTTGTGGCGGGTTTTGTGGGGTGGGCGCAAAAAATCGGCCGAAACGGCCGGGCCATATTTGCCGGTTTGAATTTCGCTGAAAAGGGTGGTTGTTTCGGCCGTTGGTTCAATGCCCAGTTCGTCCCACAAGGTTTGGCGGCACCGCTCATATTGCGCCAGGGCATTTCCGCGGTCGCCAGCCAGGGCGAAGGTTTGCATCAGTTGGCGGTGGGCCTGTTCGCGCCAGGGTTCCAGGCTGAGTTGTTTGCGGGCAACTGTTTGGGCTTTGTCTAATCGGCCGTTTTGCAAATGGGTCTGTGTCAGCTCAAACATGGCTTCTAAAGCTAGTTGGTGCAAATGTTCTCGCTCCTGCCGCAGCCAAGCCTCAAATTCAGCACTATCACAGCTAAAACCCGGCAATAAATCACCGGTGTAATGGGAAACGGCCGTTTCTAAATCCCCCTTCTCCATAGCTTGCAAAAAGTGTGCCACATCTAACCCATAATCACTGTCACGATTCCATTGCACACTTTGTCGTGTGACGAGCAGGTAGGGGGTGTCTGTCTCTGCCAAGTCCGCCAAAAGTTTACGGAGTTGGTGCAGGGCCTGGCGCAAATTGTTGTGGGCTGTTTGTTCAGACTCCTCCGGCCAAAAAAGGGTAGCTAATACCTCGCGTGGGAGGGGTTTGTCGCTGTTCAGAGCCAGATAAACCAACAAACCTTGATTATTGGCAGAACGAAAATGGGTAATCGGCCGTTGTGCCAGCATGACCTGGAAGGTAGCAAAGAAGGAAAGGGTAAGTTGGGACATAGGAGGCATTATACGTTAGCAGATGTGCTAACGAAAGAGGTATTTTCTGTTAACGACCTGGAAATGGGGTGATAACGGCCGTTTCCTATACTGCCATCATCACTTGCAACAAGGAGTCAGGCGATGTTCAACACACTGGATATGAAAACTGTTTCACACTTTAACAACCAGCGGCAAGCAGCAGGCATTCTCTTTTCACAGGTTTTGGGTAACGGCCGTTGTCACCATTTTTGGCACAAACTCATCGGCCGGGAAAACCATCTGCGTTATTTGCCCCAGGCAAAAAGCAGTTCTCACCAGCAGCAACCCCGCCCCGGTGGAGTCATCCAGGTACCTCTGCACAAAATTGTTGGTAGTGAAGGGCGTGTTCAGGATTTTGATGCCGCTTTTCGCCCCCTGGCATCTCACGTCAGCGACCGATGGATAGGTATTGCAGCGGCTCGCCGCCAGGGTGTTATGATGCCACCCGTTGATTTAATCCAGGTGGGAGACGAGTATTATGTGCGAGACGGGCATCATCGGGTATCGGTGGCAAAGGCATTTGGGCAAGAGGATATTGAAGCGCGGGTGATGTATCGGCTAGTATCAGTAAACAGTAAACAGTAAGCAGTAAGCAGTAAACAGTAAACAGTAAGCAGTAAACAGTAATTGGTAGGGAGTTACCGGAGGAAACGTCGCTTCAAAAACCTGATGAGAACTTACGAAAGCCTGTGCTAGTTATGGAGTAGGGGAGCGTACAATGTCTTGCGTATTCAGAAAACCTTCAACCTGAAACCTGAAACCTGCATTCTATTTCGGGGTGCCAACGTTGGCCTGGTGGGCTTTGACGATGGCTTGGGCACGGTCGGCTACTTGTAGTTTGTTGAAGATGTTGGAGATGTGGTTACTGACGGTTTTGAGGCTAATGTGTAGTTCGTCAGCGATTTCCTGGTTGTTTTTGCCCTGGGCTACCAGGGTGAGGAGTTCGTGTTCGCGGGTGGTGAGGCCTGGGAAGGGGGAAACGGCCGTTTCTCGCCCACCTCCCCGTTGAAAAAAGCGCGTCAACCGCCCGGCAATGGCCGCCCCAAACAACGCCTGCCCCTCGGCCACCGCTCGCACCGTTTTTAACACCTCCGCTTTATCCGCCCCCTTCAAAATATACCCCCGTGCCCCGGCACACATCGCTGCAAACAGAGAATCGTCGTCTTCCAACATGGTCAACATGATAATCCCTGTTTGGGGATGGTCGGCCAAAATGCGGCGGGTGGCTTCGATGCCGTTCATATCTGGCATCATAATATCCATTAACACAATATCCGGCGTGGCAGCATCCGCCTGGGCAATGGCCGCCGCACCTGTGCTGGCTTCGCCAACCACTTCTGTGTCCGGGGCCATCACGAGCAAGGCGGTCAGCCCTTCGCGGAAAAGGGTGTGATCATCAACCACCAAAATACGAATGTTCATAGTTGTCTCCGGTGTAAACGCACCCGAACGGGTTGGGCAAAACCCAATGTGGCCGAGCCAGGGGTGATGGTGGGTTCGTCTAACAGTTCCAGGTGATATTGTTGGGCGATGGTTGCCAGCAACAGTTGGGCTTCCATGTGGGCGAACCCATTGCCAATACAAATGCGCGGCCCCAAGCCAAAGGGGAAATAAGCCCCTTTGGGCAAACGGTGTTCCAGGTCGTTTTCCCACCGTTCGGGGTCAAACCGGGTAGGATTGGTATACCACCGGGCATCCCGATGGGTGGCATAGGGCATCAGGAACAGGATGTTTTTGGGGGGAATCGTTTCGCCATCCAATTCGACTGGCTCAACGGTTTGGCGAAACAGGAACCAGGCGGGTGGGTAGAGGCGCAGGGTTTCTTTGACGATGGCATTGGTGTAGGGCAAGTTGGGCAGGTCGGCAAAGGTGGGAGAACGGCCGTTTAACACCTGATGCAACTCTTCATATAATTTCTGTTCGGCCTGGGGGTGTTTTGCCAGCAAGACCCACGCCCATTGCAACAAAACGGCCGTTGTTTCATGCCCGGCAATAAACAGCGTTACCAGTTCGTCCTGAACCTGTGCCTGGCTCATCTGCTCCCCCGTTTCAGCGTCATGGGTAAACAGAAGGGTAGAAAGGAGATCGGCCGGGCTGTTTGCCTCGCCCAGTTGTAGCCGTTTTTGTATCAGGTCAGTAACGGCTCGTTTTAGTTCGCTGGCACCGCGCTGTTTTTGCCGCAAAACGGGGTGGGGGAACGAGTCGGGCAGCAGAGCCAGTACAAACGAGAGGCTTTGCGCGGTTAATCCCTGGCCCAAGTCACGCATGGCATGGTGAATAACGGCCGTTTCCCCGGTTGCGTCCGCCGAAAATAAGGCATCTACCACAATGGTAAAAGTCAAGGCGTGCATGGCTTCATCCACCCTCAGCACCTTACCAGCCTGCCACCCGGCCAGCATGGTTTGGGTAAACTGCACCATCCGGTCAGCGTAACGGGAAATTCGGCCGTGATGGAAAGCAGGTTGCATCAGCTTTCGCTGCCGTCGCCACAACTCCCCCTGGCTGGTAAACAAACCATCCCCAAACGACGATTGAATGGTGCGGAGAATCATGGTTGGTTTTATTACCTTTGTTGCCTGTTTCACCAATACGTCGTAGGCATGGGTGGGATGCAAAACAAAAAAGAGGCGGGGGAAAAACGGGATTTTGACCGTAAACAGGTCGCCAGCTTGTTGTTGTGCCTGAAGAATAAAATCAGGGCCAAGCTGCTTTTGCCACCGTCGTAATTGCAGTAATGAAATTTGTTGCATTGGTTTTCCTTAAAATTGTTCTGGGCAATTATAACTCTGTGAACCTCTGTTAATCCTTTGCGCTCTCTCTGTCTCCTTTCCAGTTTATCAGAGGCAAAACGGCCGTTATCCGTGTTCCCCTTTCTCCATTCCGGCCAATTTCAAACAGCCCACCCAACTCCTCGGCCCGTTCGCGCATGGAAACCAGGCCAATCCCCGTCCGCACCGATTCAGGCAAACCAACTCCATCGTCAGTTATTTCTACTTTTAAGGCAGCAGCAAAACGAGGGGGTGAAGGATGATGGGTGAAAAGTGAGGAGCGATTCGCTTTTCGCTCTTCGCTCCTCACTCCTCGCTCCTCACTTCCCATTTCTAGCTTTAGCTCACACCTGTGTGCCTGGGCGTGGCGCACGACGTTGGTGAGGGCTTCCAGGGCAATGCGATAGGCGGCTACTTCGGCAGCGGCAGGCAGGGGGGGAAAGGGGTGCGGGGCGGCGTGAATGGTGATTTGTGGCACATCTCCTTGTAGCTGGCTGGTGTAGGCTTGCAGGGCAGCCACCAACCCCAACTCGTCCAGAGCAGGCGGGCGCAGTTCGTAGACCAGGTGGCGAATGTCGGCCACTAAAACCTGGTTTTGGGTTTTTAAGGTTTGCAGCAGGGAAACGGCCGTTTCCGGGTTCGTCTGCAACAGTTCCAACGCAGCATCTAGCTTAAAAGTCTGGCTGGCAAGGGCAGGGCCGAGGCCATCGTGCAAGTCGCGGCGAATGCGGCGACGTTCCTCCTCGCGGGCCAGCACCAACCGTTCGCGGGAGCTTTGCAGGGCGGTGGTTAGCCGTTCAGCATAGGCAGCGGCCCCGGCCTGGCTGGCAATATCACTTAACAGTTGTTGTTCCTGGGGGGTAAACTGCTCCTGGGGGGAGCGCGGAGCCACTTTTAACCAGCCAACCAGTTCTCCCTGGTGCAGCAACGGCCATTCCTGACAAACGGCCGATACTTCCCCACTGCTGGCGGCTGTTTGGCGGC
>CAZPEJ010000209.1:0-8329 GCA_964585465.1 uncultured Ardenticatenaceae bacterium | reverse complement strand
GTTTACTGGCTCCGTTTACGGGGCGTTATCTGATGACACGAGGTTTGAACCTTGTGTTACTCATGTTACTTTACTCTCGTGCTACGTATGATTATTTACTTTTTACACCAGCGTGAACCAGGCGTGGGTCTAAGGCATCGCGCAATCCATCCCCCAATAGGTTGAAGGCCAGCACGGTAATCATAATTGCCAGGCCAGGGAAAAAGACCAGGTGCGGGGCACTAAAAACCTGGTTGCGCTCTTGGGCCAGCATAAACCCCCATTCGGCCGTTGGCGGCTGGGCACCTAAACCAATGAAGGAGAGAGCGGCCGTATCCAAAATAGCGGTGGCAATGCCCAACGTGCCTTGAACGATAAGAGGGGGCAGGGAGTTGGGTAAAATACGGCCGAATAAAATCTGCCAATGAGAGGCCCCCAACGCCCGCGACGCTTCTACAAAATCTGTTTCTCGCACAGACAATACACTGGCGCGTACCACCCGTGCATAGGCGGGAATGCTGACAATGGCAATGGCTAACATGGCATTAAACAGCCCCGGCCCCAACACACTCACAATGGCAATGGCTAATAATAGGAAGGGAAAGGCTAACACCACATCCATGATCCGCATAATGAGATTACCCAGCCAGCCTCCCATGTACCCAGAAACAGCCCCCAGAAAAGTCCCAATCAGAATGGAAAAGCTAACGGTGCTGATCCCTACCGCCAACGAGACCCGCGCCCCATAAACGATACGGCTATACACATCGCGGAAATTGGCATCTACCCCCATAATGTGGGTGGGTTGGTCGGCCGGGCAACCTAGAAGATGAATACAGGGTGCCCCACGTTTTTCTATATTTTCTTTTCCAATTAGTTGTTGTTCGGGTTCATATGGGGCGATGAGGGGGGCAAAAACGGCCGCAAATAACAAAATACCTTGCAGCGTGGCCCCGGCAATGGCTGACCGCTGCCGAAAAAGGCGGCGCAAAGTTAAACGCCATAAACTATTGCTTTTGTAATCTTGAATGGTGCCAGAAGCTGGATTGTCGAGGGGGAGTTCGGTTACAGTTGCCATAGCTAAAGAAACTCCTGTCTCTAATCTAGCTGGATACGCGGATCCAGGTAAGCATAGGAAAGGTCAACCATCAAGTTGACCATGACATACCCAACAGAAACGACAATGACAAACCCTTGAATAATCGGGTAGTCGCGGGCGGTAATGGCTTCGTATAAACTGCGACCCACACCCGCCAGGTTAAAAATTGTTTCAGTAAGAATCGCTCCACTGAGAACGCTGCCTAACTGCAACCCGGCAATGGTTACAATGGGTAACAGGGCATTCCGAAAGGCGTGTTTCAAGATAACACCCCGTGAAGAGACCCCTTTGGCTCTGGCGGTGCGGATGTAATCCAGCCCTAACACTTCTAACATGCTGGAGCGGGTCATGCGGGCGATGATGGACATCGGAATGGTGCCCAGGGCAGTGGCGGGTAAGATGATGTGTTTGGTAGCATCCCAAAAGGTGGCCCAATCGGCGGTAATAATTGAGTTAAATAAGTAGAAATTGGCAATAAATTCGTAAAATTTGGCAGAAAACGTGTCGGGTGTTAGCACCCAACCATACACATCATAAAACGGAATTGCCTCAACCCCGGCCGATAAACGGCCGCTTGGTGGCAACCAAAAAACAGTATCTTTTAGTAACAAAGCAAACACATACGCCAGCATTAACCCCAACCAAAACACAGGCATCGAGACCCCGATATTTGCGCCCACCATCACCCCCACATCTACCGGGGAGTTGCGCCGGATGGAAGAAATAATGCCTGCCGGAACACCGATTAACAGAGCCACAGACAAGGCAGACATGCCCAATTCAATGGTAATCGGCAAACGTTCAATCAAAATTTGGGTAATCGGCCGTTTGAAACGAATAGACTCCCCAAAATCCCCGCGCAAAATATCCCTGGCGTAATAAAAAAATTGTACCGGAATTGGTTTATTTAACCCTTTTTGTTCTGTAATGATGGCACAGGCTTGAGGGGTGGCTTTTTCACCCAGGATAGCAGTGCAAGGCTCGCCCGGAATGAGACGGGCCAACACAAATGTGACGATTAAAACTCCAACTACAACGGGAAGAGCAGCTATCAGGCGGCGAATGGTGTATTGAATCATCGTCTTCTAAACAAAGTGGGATGGCTACAACTTTTTTGAGCCATCCCACTTTACAAATTGTCCTGCTACTCCCTCTGAAAACACGCGATGTTTTTTGCTACAAATTTTTACCAAAAACCAGAGGTTAAAACATCACATGCCTGAGTAGTGACAACAAATAACATCGGGTCTTTCGGATTTTGTGGGGTTTGCCGTAAAACGTAAAACGTGAGATTTCTCTGATCACGTTTTACGTTTCACGTTTTATTGGTTGTTAACCCCCTGAGTTCCTAAAGAACCTAACATCTGTCAGCCACTAACACAATTACTCAGAAGGTGGCGCATTGAGGAATTGGCCCCACAGGCCAGAGAAGTAACTGAAAGCACCGGTGTTGCCGACATGTAATGGGTGGGCAGCATCCCATTGAATGGCCCAGGACATCACGACATCGTTGGCATCCAGTTTAGAACCATCGTGGAAGGTGACACCTTCGCGCAGGGTGCATATCCAGACAGTCAGGTCTGCGTTGGGGGTGCAGGCGGTGGCAAGAGAAGGCTCAACGGCCGTTCCACCCACCTGATACCGCAACAACGACTCAGTCACCTGCTCGCAAGCCCGCAGCGATTCACCATCGGTCTCATCTGCACAGTAAAGGCTGATGGGTTCAGCATTTTGCATCCACACAAACGTATCTTTGCCAGAGTTCATATCCGCAAAAGATTCATTCCCCAATGGGCTGGCATGGGCATCTTCCACTGTTGCCAGGAAAGCCACCCCAGAACCACCATGAGCCACTGGAATCATTGGGACATGTTGTTTAATAGCATTGTTAGCTGTGATATAGAACGATTCGCGGTCTGCATCGGAAGCCAAAGCCGCACCCTGAGCCAACGCTTCGGTAATGTCATCAAATTTGGCCCCAAACTGGTCAGAAGCACCACCACCAAAGTGGAAGTCCAGGAAGTTGGTCATATCAGGGTAGTCAGCACCCCAACCCAACAGGTGCAACCCTTCAACTTCACCAGCATCGGCCGCTTGCAAGAAAGCACCCGATTCCATCACCACAATTTCCACATCAATGTTCAGGTTTTCTTTCAATTGGGCTTGAATATCCTGAGCTACCACGTTGGGGTCGGGCAAATAACCACGCACCACATCACGATAAGTGAGGGTAGTGGCAAAACCATCGCCCAGACCAGCTTCGGCTAACAAAGCACGAGCCGCTTCGGGATCAAATTCATACCAGGCATCACCCGCGCAACCGTTGGGGATGGAGCAGGGGGTGAAATGGGAGGCAACTTCAGACCCTGGGGGATAGAAATTGTCCACAATACGCTGACGATCAATCCCCATTGCAATAGCCTGACGCACCAACTCATTATCATATGGGGCAAAGTTGTTGTTCATGCCGACATAGAAGATGTTGAGGGCCGGGCGGGGCAGCAACAGCAGATTGGAATCAGCTTCGATAGTCGAAAAATCATCTGGGCTGGGGTTGTCAATGGCATCAACGGTGCCAGATTGCAGTTCCAGCAGACGAGCCGCACTTTCGGTTTGCCAACGGAAAATGAGGGTTTGGGCCTTGGCCGGTTCGCCCCAATATCCATCGTAACGGGTGAAAACGATTTCCTCACCCCGTTTCCATTCGCTGATCATGTAGGGGCCGGTGCCGATGGGACGCTCTAACAAATCACCGGTACCGCCAGAGGCTTCCAGATATTCGCTAGGTTGAATAGCGAAGGAGGTGAAAGCGGCTTTAGAGGGGAAAGCCGGGTCGGGGCTGCACATGGTAAATTGCACGGTGAGTTCGTCTACCGCAGCAATTTCTTGGAACAGACCACCATATTCGCAATCGGGTGCGGTGACAACCATTGGCGCAAATTCAGCCATGACCTCTGGGGTGGCTTCTTCGGCCACTTCTGTTGCCGCTTCGGCTACAGTGGCAACCACATCGGCAGCCTGGGTAGCCACATCTTCAATTACTGGGGCGGCTTGTGTGAGGGCGGCGTTTACCTCGTCTGCTGCACCAGTCGCTACCGCTTCTACCGTCTGTTGGGCATCCTGAGCCGCAGGTGCGGTACAGGCGGCCAACATCAGAGCGATAATCATTAAAACAATAAACAGGATTTGTTTCTTCATTATTCTCCTCCTATGAGAAATGTGAAAAAAAGGATTTTGCTATGTTGTGAGCTATGAAGATTTGTGAAAATAGATATTAACATGGGTTCTACCATGTGACAAATTTGGGTGGCATTTTGGGGGCACGTCAGATTGTGAGATGGGAGTTTGGAGATTAGAGGTTTGCCAATCTCTAAGTTGGTTTGTCGGAAAAGTTGCAATGGAACGCGGATGACGCAGATTTGGCGGGTTTTCGCGGATTTTTTTCTGGTCTTATGCGCGTGTATCCGTTCTATCTGCGTAACCTGTTATTTTGCCCTTCTCTGACACGCTGTTAGCCTTCCTTCAACAGCGTGTCAATTTGTAACTGGCACAGGATGATTTGGTACTGATTACTGCGTACTGGTACAGATGCAGTTTAGAATGGTCTGGGGGAAAAACTCGGTTTCTCGTTGAACGCAGGTATAATCTTGTGCATGAAAAATCGTGATGTGGCTGATCTGTTTCATCAAGTGGCTGATATGTTGTCTATTCGTGGCGACCAAATTCACCGCATTTTGGCCTATCGCAAAGCGGCTGAGGCAGTTCAGGAGTTGGGGCGTGACATCAACCAGGTGTATGCGGCGGGAGAGTTGACCACGATTCCTGGCATTGGGGAGACATTGGCGGCAAAAATTACTGAGATGTTGACCAGTGGACGGTTGCAGTTTTATGAGAAGTTGAGCCAGGAAATTCCCCCTTCGTTGGTGGAATTGTTGCGGGTGGAGGGGTTGGGGCCAAAACGGGTGAGACAGGTGTATGAGACGTTGGGGGTGACGACGCTGGAGCAGTTAACGGCCGTTGCTCGTGAAGGTAAGTTGCGCGATTTACCAGGGATGGGGGCTAAGTCGGAAGCGAAGTTGCTGGCGGCGATTGAAGCCCTGGCGCGGCATGGCAACGACCGAATGCCGTTGGGGAGTGCCTGGCCCATCGCTCAAGAGATTTTGGCCCATCTGGCAAAGTTACCTGGTGTGACCCAAACGGCCGTTGCTGGTTCCTTGCGGCGAATGCGCGAAAGTATTGGCGACCTGGATCTGCTGGTGGCTGCTGTAGAGGCGGCTCCCATCATGGATACATTTGTTTCGATGCCCCAGGTGGAAGCTGTTTTGGGGCACGGCCCCACCAAATCCAGCGTGACCTTGCACAATGGGCTGAAGGCAGATTTGCGTGTTTTGCCTGCGGAACGGTGGGGTACGTTGCTTTCCTATTTCACTGGCAACAAAGACCACAATGTGCGCCTGCGCGAACTGGCCTTAAAAAATGGCTTGAGCCTGAACGAACACGCCTTTACTCCGTTAAACGGTGATGCAGAGATTTTGTGTGAGCGTGAGGAGCAGGTGTACCATATGCTCAACCTGCCCTACATTTTGCCCACCTTGCGCGAGGATCGGGGGGAGATTGAGGCGGCGTTGGCGGGGAATTTGCCCCAGGTGGTGCAGTTGGCGCAGTTGCGGGGTGATTTGCACATGCACACTACCTGGTCAGACGGCCGTTTATCTGTGTTAGAGATGGCCCAGGCAGCCCAGGCCACAGGCAAAAGTTATATCGTTATCACTGACCACTCGGTTAGCCTGGGTATTGGTAATGGGTTGTCGGTGGAACGGTTGCGGCAACAGGCGGAAGACATTCGGGCGGCTCAGGAAAAAATGGGGGATGGATTCCGCATTTTGCATGGTACGGAGATGGAAATTAAGGCAGATGGCAGCCTGGACTTTCCCGATGAAGTGTTGGCAGAACTGGATTTTGTAATTGCCAGCTTGCACACCAGCCTGAATCAGCCACGCGAACAGGTGACGCAGAGGTTGTTAAACGCCATGCAAAATCCCCATGTGGACATGATTGCCCACCCGACCGGGCGGCTGCTGCCAGACCGGGCTGGGGCTGATTTGGATATGGAGGTGGTGTTACAAACGGCCGTTTCCAGCCACACCATCCTGGAAGTAAACGCCAACCCCAAACGGCTCGATTTGCGTGATAGTCATGTGCGCCGGGCTATGGAATTGGGAGTGAAAATTGCCATTAACAGCGATGCCCACCACGCCGACCAGTTTGACCTGTTGCATTATGGGGTAGCAATGGCGCAACGAGGATGGGCAACGGCCGATTCTGTGGTAAATACCTGGTCGTTGCCCGATTTATTGGCTTATTTGCAAGAAAAATAGTAACGATTCACCACAAAGGCGCAAAGAAAAGAGAGAAAACCTTTGTGTTTTTTGTGTACTTTGCGGTTAAATCCCAGAGCGGTTGAACAGTTACGAAAAATAATCGAGGATGTATTGGGCAATAGGCAATATACAATAGAGGTCATCGGCAATAAGGTTTCTCGATGAGTGGAACTACCGTAATTCTGCGTCAAACTTTTAATAAATTGGATGAAAGCACCCTGAAAACGTTGCGCGAATTAGCCCGTTTGCAGAGTTATCCGGCCAACACCATTTTGTGCCACCAGGGTGAGGTGGAGCATACCTTTTATATTGTGGTGAATGGGCGGGTGGCAATTACCCAAAAACCGGCCGATGGTGAACAGCGCATTTTGGGCACGATTGGGGCGAATGGGTATTTTGGGGAGATGGGGTTAATTGATAATACACCGCGCATCGCTACCGTAACCACCTTGATGCCCACCACTGTGTTGGAAATTGACGAGGTGTTATTTGACCAGATTGTAGAGCAAAGCCCGGCCGTTGCTTACACCATCACCAGAGGGATTTTAGCCACTGCCCGCGAGAATGACCGCCGGGCCATTGAAGAGTTGCGTGGCAAAAATGAGGCGTTGCAAAAGGCGTATGCGGATTTACAAGCGGCTCAGGCAGAGTTGGTGGGTAAGGAGCGTTTGGAGCGAGAACTGGAATTAGCGGCGGATGTGCAGCGTAAGTTGTTACCAGGGGAGTTACCCCACATTCCTGGTTTTGCTTTTGCCTCTTATCTGCACCCGGCGCGGCAGGTGGGGGGGGACTTTTTTGATGTCATTGAGTTGGATAGTGACCATGTGGGGATTTTAATTGCTGATGTGGCGGATAAAGGGTTTCACGCAGCTTTGTTTATGGCGGTGACGCGCACGCTGTTTTTGCAGGAGGGGAAACGGCATCTTTCGCCTGCTCAGGTGGCTTTGGCGGTGCATCGGGGGATGTTGGAGGTTTCCACCCAGGATGATGTGTTTGTGACGGCGTTTTATGGGGTGTTGAATCGGTATACGCGGGAGTTGTGTTATGTGCGGGCGGCCCAGGAACGGCCGTTACTCTATCGCTCCGACAAAACGGTGTTACCATTACCAGGCAAGGGGCGTTTTTTAGGCATGTTAGAGGATTTGTCCCTGGAAGAGTATGTGATTCAACTACAACCAGGGGATCATTTAGTGATGTATAGCGATGGGGTAACTGATGCTGTCAACTGGGATGAAGAGCCGTATGACCATGATCGTTTGACGGCATCGGTGAAGGTTGGTGGGCATTTACCTCCGTCTGAATTGATTCAACATATTGTGAATGACTTGAACAACTGGTGCCAGGGTGCGCCTCCGTTTGATGATGTGACAATGTTGGTAATGGAAGTGAAGTGATTATTTGGTATGATACGTTTTAATCGTATGGCGTATATGCAATACGCACTACGCAATAAATTCTCTGTATGGCTCGTTATCAAGTTCCTCCCGATCCTCGTGACTCTGAAAGTAATGTACCTAACAAACGCCCTCGCCACCAGCGCAGCGATTCCCAAGAACCTGTGCCCTGGGTGTGGTTGGGTTTTGGGGTGCTGGTGACGGTGATAGGTATGTGGCTGGCTTATACGATAGCCAGTTCCCTGTTGTTTCGCCCGCCGCTAGACACGATTCCCCTGGAGCCGACGTTGATTGTTTTGACGGCCCCCCCTAGCCTGACCCCTTCGGTGACACCGATGGTTTCAACCCCTACCGCCATCCCCACGTTGACACCGATTCCCACGCCAGATCCGGCCGTTGCCCCGCCTGAAGTGACGGTATGGTATTCTGCGACGGTGGCTGATACGGGTGGCCCTGGGTTGACGTTGCGGGGTGGC
>CAZPEJ010000208.1:0-8345 GCA_964585465.1 uncultured Ardenticatenaceae bacterium | reverse complement strand
GTGAATGATGAATGGTGAATGCCTCACTTCACAATTCACGATTGGTTATTCACCATTCACCATTCTACTCAGTTTGTGTCGGCGATTTTGCCGATGATGGCATTTGCCATGCGAATTAAATCTTGTGCTTTTAGTTCCAGCCCCAACATGGGGTCGCCGCTGCTGATGTTGACGTTGGTGCAGTGGGTGAAGGTTTCATCCATGACAACGGGCACCCCCTGCGGCAGACAAAGCGGGGCGACGGCTCCTTGCACGTAACCTGTGACCTGGGTGATTTCTGCGGCGGTGGCAAAGGTGAGCCGTTTCCAGTCGCCCGAAAGGTAGGGGCGCACAGCCTGGGGATTGAGCCGGGCCGGGCCAGGCACACAGGCCATCACATACCTGTCGCTTTTGCTCTCACGCAGCAGGATGGATTTGACCATCTCTTCTTTGACCACCCCACGCTGCAAAGCGGCCGTTTCTATGGTAAAAACGGGTTCGTTATGCGGCAACGGCCGATAAGGGATGCTGTGTGCATCGAGCAGGTGGGTGATTTTGGTGTGGACAGCAGTCATAAAAAACGAGTAAACAGTGATCAGTAGCCAGTAATCAGTGGGGAACAAAGAATCGTTTTCACGTTTTACGATGGGTTTGTACTATAATCGGAAGGGATTTTACAATGGGTGGAGATTGTGATGTTTTTGGTGGAGAAAATGATGTAAGGGGAATGAGATGAATTTCGGCCGTTTTTCACCCTCCTTTTCCCCATTAAATTTATAGAACGATAAAATGGGACGCGGATGGACACGGATAAAACGGATCAACGCGGATTTTTCGGTAAATCAAGCATTTTTTGTCAGCCAACAGCTTAAAAGAGGCACCATAAAGTTTTGAATGGCACAAATTGATTGTTTTTGACCCGCAAAAACCCGCCAAACCCCTCTTTCACAACCCATCGAGCGGCACAAAACGGCCGTTAGAGAATAAACTTATGGAACAAAAAACCATTCAACTCGATAAATACCTGGAGTTCCAAGACGCAGACCGTATTCGGATTCGTGGACATCGTTTGGGAATTGAAAATGTTCTGACTTATTACCTGGAAGGGTACAGTCCTGACGAAATTGCTCAAGAGTTTCCAGGGTTGGAGCTAGAAACGGTTTATGTCACTATCACCTATTATCTGGCAAATCAGACAGAACTAAATGCCTATTTAACTCGTTGGCGCAAACGCAATGAACAAGCCTACCAGGAATGGGTTAGTCATCCTTCCCCCTTAATTGAGCGATTGCGAGCTGTGCGGGAACAACAAACCAGCTATGAAAGTTCGCTTTCTGCTTGACGAAAACCTATCGCCCAGGTTGCGAATAGCTCTGAAACGAATAGACCCACAAATTGATATTTTGCGAGTGGGTGATGAGGGGGCACCGCCTTTGCACACGCTAGACCCTGAAATTTTGCGTTATCTTGTCACAAACCGAAGGTTACTCGTAACGGATAATCGCAGCACTATTCCAGATTTGTTGAACGAACATTATGCGGCAGGGGGTGGCTCACACGGCGGGGTTGTTTGGGTAAAACCTGATGCAACAATAAGCCAGTTAGTTGCTGCTTTACATTTGATTTGGACGGCCAGCGAGGCTGAAGAGTGGGTAGACCGTTTAGATTGGATCCCATTTTAATCGGCCGTTTTCCACTCCCTTTCTCACAACCCATCGAGCGGCACAAAACGGCCGTTTCCTTCCTCTGTCAACTTGCGATAAAACACACGACATGCCTGCAAAAGATAAAACACATCTATCTGTAAAGGTTGCCCTTGAAAAGGAGGGTTGGACGATTACAGACGACCCTTTGTATATTCGCTTTTTGGATGGTGAAATGTGGATAGATTGTAAGTTGCAAAAAGTTGAACTTTGCCGTGTTTGCAGTGACTCGGTGAGGGCACCAGCCACAGCGTATAGCCCTATGGACTGACTATCAAATAACCTAAACAAGTCAATGATGGATATGAAACATAAAACGTGAAACATGACCTGGGACTATCACGTTTCACGGACAAGTTGTTCAATTTAATAAATCGCTACTCCTATAAAGAAATACGACCTAATTTGGGTGATTTGGCCTGTTCATCTGCTCTGCCATCTGCTACCCTAACCAGTACCATCATGGTGCGATGATAGGGAAAGGGCTGGAGCAAGTGAAGCCAACCGGAGCCAAAAGCGTCTCATAGCTGTATTGATCCACATAGAGTGTCACCGTTTGTGCCAGACCAGTAATGCTATACGCATCCAGAATAGTGGTGTCGGTGGGGACAGAGCCATCACGGCTATAGCTGATGATTTCCCCATTCGGCCCACGCAGATTATCCAGATACGCCCGCGCCCTGGCTGGCCCACCAAAAGCATCTCCTCCAACACGGATAGGATTACCCTGAGTGTACCCATAAGAGCTGTCGGTGCTGACAGGGCAAGCACTGTTACTGGTGGTGGCCGGAGTAGCGGTAGATGCAGGCAAGGCATCGGCTGTATCATCAAAGATGACAGAATCAATTAGAGCCTTAAAAGTTGGTTCACCTTCATTAAGCCAATAGGTTTCGTTATCGGTAATTTTGATGAGCGAAAAGGCAAAAAAGAGACGACCATCAGGCAGAACAACCGCAACGGCACGCCCAGACACCGTGAAATCAAAGACAGTGCCAGATAATTCGGCAGATGCGCCCTCAACTTCATCTACCACATAAACTTCTGACTCACCAACCTCTAACGTCCCACCGAAACTATCTGCCAAGCCCGTGATAAACTCAGCCAATATATCGTCCAAAGGAGCAGTAAAGTCATCCTCAAGCAGAGTTAACGACCCAAGCACTAACCCATCCTCTGATTGGAAAAAAATTTGCTGACCTTCATCTTCCATGAGGTAGGTGGTCGGTGGCTGATAGCTGAACCCCATAACGGATGTTTCTATCTCGCCCAGGGCAACAGTGGGAATCATGGTTGGTGTGGGTGTGTTGGTGGCTGGAGCTGTAGGTGTCAGCGTGGGGGTTCCGGTGGGGGTAGGGGTGGCTGTGTTGGTGGGAACAGGTGTGGCTGTTGCTGTATTGGTGGGAACGGCCGTTTCTGTTGGCATAGGGGTTGCTGTTTCCTGCTCGGCGATGGCTTCAGGCGTATTCTGTGTAGATGATTCTGCTGGTTCCTGGCTGCCACAAGCTGCCAAGAATAACATCAAACCTATGACGAAAAAGAGAGATAGTTTAAAGCGAAACATACTTCCTCCATAACACGAAAGATAAATCAACCTGATCTTATCATACGTTAATAATGAAACAAAATTGGGTTTGAAGAACGGCCGTTTCCCCCCCTATTTCAACCAACTAATGACCAAACAAACAACCTCCCGCAAGTTGGAAACCTGCGGGAGGTTGGTGAAGGTTCCAAAAATCTGTTGGTTTAGATTGCCGCAATCTTCAAGATTGCGGCAATCCTCAGGAACTTCATTCTGGATATTTGCCCGATGGTAAAAACGTTAAAGGTTAATCCGGTTTCATGATAACCGGCAGGAATAGAACATGACCTGATACATTCA
The DNA here is from genome assembly GCA_964585465.1 of uncultured Ardenticatenaceae bacterium. Taxonomy (GTDB): domain Bacteria; phylum Chloroflexota; class Anaerolineae; order Promineifilales; family Promineifilaceae; genus CAZPEJ01. The sequence goes on along the minus strand of CAZPEJ010000208.1, from coordinate 4,784 downwards.
ACTCCAACGGTATATCTACCTGGTCATTGTAGGGTTCATCAGCCGTCAGGCGTAATGTGCCCGTGTAAACCCCTGCCATCGTCGGAGCAGAAAAGACGATTTCGATGGTGATGGATTCACCAGGAGCCACAACCCCACCCGACGGGGTCACAGTTACCCAGGGAGGTGTTAAATCACCAGAAAGGGAGGTGGAAACGGCCGTTTCTGCATTGACCAACCCCCAACCATAGGTGTTATTAGGATGGGAGGTTGGTGTATCCCCACCACAACCGTCGGTGGTATACAACGGAGTAGCCGTTTGTTGTAACAACCACATCGTCTGATCAACCTGTCCAACCAGTTCTGGATCAGCTGCCCACAACAGAGCCACGACACCCGCCACATGCGGACTAGCCATCGAGGTGCCACTGAACAAGGCATAACTGTTTCCAGGCACACTAGACCGGACACTTGCCCCAGGCCCGCTGATGTCGGGTTTCAAAATACCCGTTACAGCCGCAGGCCCCCGACTAGAGAACCCAGCCACAACACTGTTGATGTCTACCGCTGCTGCTGAGAAGCTAATCCCATAGTCACCGGGAGAGCCACTCACACTGCAAGAGGGGCCACGATTACCACCGGAGAATTGTGGGAAAATACCCGACGCTCGCCAGGCGGTTACGGCTCCGGCATACCAGAAGTCACCTCCGCTGCCACCCCAGGAGTTATTGACAATGTTGGGTCGTTGGCTGGGGTCGGGGTTCAAACCATTGAGATCAGTGGGAGCCAACGTCCAATCGGCACACATCAACAAGGCTTCAAATGAACAACTATTCCCTTCGCACCCTTTACAGGCAACCCAGGTAGCTCCGGGTGCTACCCCAATCTGGTTGTTGCCACCGTCATCTCCAACCATTGTGCCCATCGTGTGTGTTCCGTGCCCATCATTATCACATGGTGCCGCCGAACCATCACAACCAGCCGGGCTGGTGGGGTGGTACCAGTTGTAATTGTGGTCGCCGTCGTTTCCACGATAAGCATTTTCCAGCGCGTCATGTGTCCACTCAACACCAGAATCAATGTTGGCGACTACAATGCCGGTACCTGTTACCCCGTAGGTGTTCCAGACATCATCGGCATTCACCAGGGCCACACCCCATTCAATGGTGGAAGGGGAAACGGCCGTTTGTTGCCATCCGTTCAAACCCGGTCTTTCCAATGCAACCGAGCCATTTGTCACCAGATACCCGACATCGGGACGGGCTGCTAACTCATTCACCAGAGTGGTATTCCCTCGCACCAACAAACCATTCACACTGACAAACGTTTGATAAGTGACACCCTGGTTGTCCAGATAGGTTTTAATGTTAGCCTGCGACGATGCTGCATGAGCTACCAACGTATTGTAAACATACGCCCCGCGTGTTTCCCAGTCGGTGATAACATAAGCCGCACTCAAATCTGCCTGATCTGCCATCATGATGATAAATTCGGCCGTTCCTTCAGCCGCCAGATCACTCAAAATCTGAGGGTCTACCTTTGGTACACCACTTTCTGCCGCCGTTGGCACAGTAGGCGGCGGTGGTGGTAACACATCGGTGCCAAACGTATCGAGCGCAAAGTCCAAGTCAGAACTCCCACTGTTGGTAATGACCAAGGTGTGTACGGCCGTTTGGTTAGGAAGTAAAGTCGCCGTAAACGTATTGGCCGACCAGGACATGACAGGAGCCGACAAAACAACGTCATAGGTAATAAACTGGTTTACCGCCACCGGAGGATTCAACCAGCCATCTAACAACGTGAAACGATACCCCTGTGCCGAAACCGCCAACTGGTAATCTGCAAATGGCACATCGAAGCTATAATCACCATTTTCATCGGCAAATGTATCGTAAGTCACACTGGTATCGGTGATCAGTTCCATGTATAGATAAGCATCCGGCACACCCAACCCGGTATTTTCGTCTATCACCGTCCCCTGTATTCCTGCAAAACAATCAGCTTGCACAGTGGCTAAAGCCGTGTCCGTCAGGCTGGGGCTAATTTGCCCGGTGGCCTCAATGGTCACATCGTCGAAATCAGTACAAGAAATCCCAGGAGGCATATCTACCAGAAACGAGAAACCAACTGTACTGTCGTTGGGCACGGCTAACGTGGTAGGCCCGGTAATCAGCCAGGAGTTTGTGCCGCTGTAACTCATATCAAACGTCTCATCGGCCCCACTCAGATTGGTAGCAGCCAGCGTCACAGTAACCCAACCAGGACGGCCGATAACCGTTTGATTTTGTGGTGACAGTGTAAAATCACTCAGGGGAGTAACACTGTAATACTCTACAACGTTAAGAACGATTGTATCTTCCCCTTGCCGACCCCCAAACAACCACATGCCGGGGTTTCCCTGTACAGTGCCATCCCCGGCGGGAACAAAAGCCCCGGCGTGGTTCCGCCGCGCCTGGTTCAAATCGGGAAAGGTGATGTCCCAGGTGTCAGAAAGAACAAAATACAACAAGGATTCAGCAATCTCACTAGACCACTGCCCACAGCCAGCCAATACAAAGACGTTCGCCAGGTCATACCCAGCGTTAGAGTCGAACCCAAACCCAGGGGCTTCATCACAAGCAATGGGCATCTCGGCCACCCCAGCATCATCCCAACTGGTAGGGTTGGCGGTATCCAATTTTTCGGTAACTGGCAAGGCGATGAGAGAAGTGCCATCAAAATCATCACCACCCATGGCATAAATCACCCCATCAATCACAGCAGCACCAATGTAACTGCGGGCATGATTCAGGTTTGGGCCGGTCGTCCACCGACTGCCAGCAGAGGCGGTAATATCGAAGATATAAGTGTCATCTATGACGGCAACCCCATCAAACCCACCAAAAAGATAGGCCAGGTTATCTACCACTACAACCCCGCCGGGTGCAGTGGACACTGGCAAGGGATCGCTGGCAAAGGTGACAACTGTGTTAGAGGATGGGTAGTAACCTTGTACAACAGTGGTTGTCCCACCAGTCGCCGGGCGGCTACCAAAGATAACAAAAACCTCATCCCCGCTGCCGTCTATCACACGGGCAATCTGGTAGTTGGAAACAGGGGTGGGCATATCTACACCTGTATCGGTATAGACACCTGTGACGGGATTAAATTCCCAAACACTGCCATCTGTGTTGCCATCATTCAGGCGGCCACCCAGGATGTAAACATGTTGAGTTTCCAGGGAGTATTCGGCATCAATTCGGGTGAAGCTAAAGGGGGAGGGTTGTGGGTGTACCTGCCAGTTGCCGTACAAGGGGGTACGAACTGGCGAGGTGATAAGGTTTGGAGAGAAGGCTTCGGTGATTTCTTGAGCTTTTGAGAAGTTACTGGTCAGGGTTACCATCGTTAGTAAGCTAACCGTTACGACACACATTAAAATGAAAAGTCGTGTTTTCATTTTACCTTTCCTCCTTGTTGAAAAGATTTAGTTTGCAGTAACTATTTGGATATGTTGGGAATTTGGTTATTTTTGTCGTTTACCTCCTTTGGTGGATGGTAATTATCAAGGTGTTTGTTGGGCGGAGTGGATTAAAAGTGTACCTCAATTACCACTTTTTAGCCATATTGTACTTACGCAGGCACACAGCACACAGCCTTCTCCGGGGATGGGCGATGTTTTGGGGCAAATTTGCATGGATAACTGGCAGAAGCGGCACAAAACGGCCGTTTCTGATAAAAATATCGCATGGAAAATATCATTCGTCGCCCGATTTCTGGTGGCACTAATAACGGCCGTCGCCCGGAAAAGTATGCTTATTGGCGGGTGGGGTATGGTTCACCAGAATCTTTTAACCTGGATTTTTGGGTTGAACGAGCTGGCGAGTTTCATAGCAAACCCGGCCCCTACCGAACAAACACTGCCGACCACCCCAGTTCTACCCAGTTTTATTACCATCTGACAGGAGCAGCGATGGTGGATTGGAACGGCCGTTCCCAGGCTGTGTCCCCTGGTGATTTGCTCATCATTCCCCCCGGTTACCCCTTCGTTTACCATGCCCCCCAGGCCATCAAATACCATTGGGTAGCCATCGAACAACAGTGGCCGATGTTACTCGGTTCACCCATTGCGCCGCGCTTGCTGTCTTTGGGGCGGGATGCAGAACTGGAAGCCCGACTGGTGGAAATCCGCGAGGTGTTGATTTTGCAAAAACCGGGGTACCCGTTGCAGGCGGTGGGGCTGTTTTATGAATTGATGGCACGGGTGGCAGAACACTCCCAACCTGTGCGCTCTAAAGAATCGGAGTACCCGGAGGTGGTACGAAACGCGGTGATTTATTTGCGGGAAAGTTTTGCCATGCCTTATGATGCCCGCAAAACAGCCCAAGTGGTGGCTGTGAGCGAATCCCATTTGCGGGCTTTGTTTGAAAAATGGATAGGGGAGTCGCCACACCAGTTTCATACCCGTTGTCGCATCAACCAGGCGCGGCGGCTGCTGGCCGACCATCGGTTACCTGTTTCAGAAGTGGCTTTGCAGGTGGGTTTCACAGACGGCCGTTATTTCTCCCGCGTCTTCAAACAGTTTGTTGGTGTTTCCCCCAGCCAGTATGGCCTGGTAGAGGGTGGGGCTTAACCACGAATTGAATGGATAAAACGGAGCGACACGGATTTTGAAAGGCGAGAACCGAACCTGAAACCCTGAACTCGAAACTCAAAACTCGAAACTCTGAACTCGAAACTACCCCCCCCTCCCCAACAACCCCTGGAAAAAAGAAACGGCATTTTCCCCTAACTGGTTGAGCGAATATCCCCCCTCTTGTACTACCAGG